>CAYXFJ010000128.1:0-8927 GCA_964464265.1 uncultured bacterium | reverse complement strand
TTCATGGGCTCCAGGGAGGCTGTCCTGATCACTTTCACTCCCGGGACAATGTCTCCCGTCAGCGTTGTGTCCTGGTAATAATCGTAAGGGGCTTTCACCGTGACCACGACAGGCGTGAACCCGAACCGGGGCAGATACTTGGCGAACTTGGAGGTCCTCTGCACTCCGCCGCCGGAAACAGGCGGGTAGTAATAGGCGATCATGAGGATTTTCTTCACTGCGGCCATCAACTCAGCGGACCTTCTTTTTTTTCAGGTGATCTGTGATCCGTCTATAGAACGTCAGATCGGACTTCCTTATGCAGACAAGCTCCCTCCATCCGGTACCGGAAACACGCTTGAAAATGAGAAGAAGGGCAATGGATGAAAGCGTGTATGTAATTGTCGAAGTCAGGGCTGCACCGGATATACCATAGACGGGAATGAGGACAAGATTGACCGCAATATTGAGCACTAGAGCAGCTCCTGATACGATCGTATTGATCAGAGGCCTGCCCCTGCCAGCGAGGTCGTTGACGATCACTTTGCTCGTGCCCAGAGCGACGACACCCGGCAGAAGGATGAAGAACGGGGCAAGTGCGGCATTGAACTGATCGGAAAAGAAAAGCGGGAAGAGAAGCCTGGCACACAGCGCGAATCCGGCGGACGTAACCATGAGAAGAAGAAGCATATGTCTGAAAACTTCCGGTGTAGTGCGGTTGGCTTTTTCCTCGCTCACGTTCGAGACATAGGGGAAAACGACCGTTCCCACAGCATAGGGGATATGGAGAAGTATCTCTGCCATGGATACCGAGATCGAATAATAGCCCACTTCCTCGAGCACGAGCAGCCTGTTGATGAGGAAAAAATCGATACGGTAATTGAGGAACTGAATCATATTCGCCAGATACGCCTTCACTCCATACCTGACCGTTGACTTCGCTGCCGGGACAGAGACCGTCATCTTTAAGGGATAGTGCCTCCCGAGAAGAGCCACTGACCAGATTCCAACGACCACGTGGAGTACTGTCCACGTGCCGATCATCATCTGAATGTCATTGTAACGGTACACATAGAAACCGGCCAGCACTATTGCGAGCAGAACCGGCTGTGCCAGCTGTATGGCATTGTAGCGGATAAGATCCTTCCTGCCGAGGAACAGGCTGGAGAGGGTGGTTTGAAGGAGCAGGAATGGCAGCGCGAGCATGGCCACGGTCATCAAAGTGCCGGGCACATCTTCAAGCACTGCCGGGCGTATGAAGGGACTGAGAAGAATCCACAGAAGAAGCACGACCGTGCCGGCTGCGAGCGAGAAAAACAGGCTGTTGCCTGCCAGCCTGGAGATATCGATGCGGTCGCGGCCGGCAAAATACACATTTCCCACCTCGATACCCAGACTGCCTGTCATTTTCAGGACGGTTACAGCGAGTATCACGAGTGCATATACGCCTCTGCCTTCGGAACCGAGAAGTCTCGTGGTCACCACAAGCACGATCAGGGCCGAGGCCATCTGCAGAAGCCTGGAGATCAGCGTGAACAGGCTGTCTCTGATGAAGGTCATAGGCAGTCTTCTCCGGAAGAATGCACAGCGCCCCCGCTATTTTCAGGACCGGGGACAGAAGCTTCTGGCACAGGAAAAGGCTTAATGCTCTTTGAGGCCAGTGCAAGTCCTACGGTCATCCACAGGAGCATGGCAATCTCGGCGTCACCGAAATTCCATTCGAACAATCCGTTCACATGAAAACCGGCATAGGCTCCCATGCATCCCAGAACCGTGGCTCTGGCGAGCCACCGCTCAGGGGGAGTGAACGGAAGATACGGTATTCGAGCATCCCTATCCGGAAAAAGAGAGCGAGAAACACGATCCACCCGGGTATGCCGAGTGTGGCACCGAACATGATGAAATTGTTATGAAGATGTCCCTGCCTCTGCCGGGATTCCGGAGGCCTGTACCGGTCATATACTCCGGCCAGATCCCTGTCACCCACGCCTGCGAACGGATGGTCCTTCACGATCTCTATTCCCGCCTTCCACATATAGGTCCGTTCGGTATTGTTGGGATGATGAGGATCCAGAGCGCTTTTCGCACGTTCCTTCATCGGTGCAGGGGCGAGTACGAAGAAGGCCAGAACAAGAGCCAGGACAGCGAAGAAGATTTTACGGTTCTGAAGAATGCCCATGAACAGAAGTCCGGCCAGCCATCCTATCCAGGAGCTTCTCGTGTAGGTAAATATCAGAGGTAAAAACATCAGCCCACCGAGTCCCATGGCCGCGATCCGTACCCTCAGGGGTGTCTTCGAAACTGCAAAAGCGAGGGTGACAAGCCCTGTGATCATGAGAATGCCGCCTGAGGTCATATAATGATGATAGAGCTTCAAACGCCCCTCAAGCCCTCCGGTTCCCGACATATATTTACAGATCCCGATGACAGAAAGGACGGACATGACTGTGATCCAGGTCAAAAGCAACGTGAGTAAAAATTTTTCTGTTTTCACCTGTGAAACTAAGAGATAAACGATAGCGATGAGCAGAAGCCTCTTTATGAATATCACGGGCATGGTCTGTGGCTGGTTGACTGCAAAAGAGAGGATACCGGCCAGTATATAGGCGAGAAAAAAAAGCTCCAGTGATGTCTTCGGTACTGTAGCCTTTTTACATACAATAAGCACGATCCAGAAGACAGCAGCCAGGAAAAAAGAGGATTGCGTCAGCGCAATGGAAAAAGGGGACCCCGCAAAAGTGAGAATCAGGAAAACCGCCACAGCCTTTTCCACAAAACGCAGATCAGGAGGCATTTTATATCCTTTTCCCGGAATGCCGGATTGTGTGGAAGAACCTGTAAAATCATGGAAATAACGATTTAAGTTAGTAAATGAACACAAGGGAAGCAAGCTGAAAATGGAGGATCCCTCTCCCCGGCAGGAATGAACGAGACGGGCGGCAAACCGGTGTTCAAAAGCCCGGATGGTTTAAAGGGAAGATGATGCCGTTCGGAAAGGATTATTCCTTAACGTCGTCTTTCTTTTTGTCTTTGCGTCCGATCCTGGAAACACCCACAAGAATCAGCCCGGCCACCACGAGCGTTGCAGGCCAGTACTGACCCAGTCCGGAGCTGATGAGCATAAAGATGATGCCGGTCCCGAACAGGACACCTGCAGGTATCAGCAAACCTGCCTCTTTCTGCCCTCCGAAATACATGGCCAGAAAGCCCGCACCTGGAGCCATGATGAAAACAGGCCAGAGCATATTCATATTGTCCCATCCGTCAATCGTGCAGTAAAGAAAGAGAAGGCTGACAATGACCAGAATGAATCCTGGCATGAGCAGGCCATACTGTTTGCGGTCATGAAAAAAACTCGCCATGAAAGCAAGTCCCACAGCCAGAGGGAATACAGGCCATAATTCTTCCATGCCTCTTTCGCTGATATTTCCGATGAAAAAAACAAGTCCAATAAATATGAAAAAAACACCCCAGATGAGCGCATTTTTTTCCACGTTTCATTCCTCCTGCAGATGGATGCTTCCATTCACGGTTTTCATGATCATCATGGCTCCGCCGCTGCCTATGGTACCTGTCATAGATTTGGAGTTGAACTTTCCCTTTACCTGCAGAGGAAAATCCGTGGATATACGGCCGTTGACCGTGCTCACCCTGACATCCGCATTGATATCTCCGGGCAGGGTGATAGTGATGGATCCGTTCGTTGTCGAAAACGAATGTTCCTCGTCCCGGTTTAATGCGTTAAGGGCTGCATCGATGCTGCCGTTCACAGTATGAGCATCAAGTGCTCCTCCCAGATCCTCTGCATCGATATTCCCGTTGGTTGTCCTGAGTTTCACCTGCCCTTCAATGCCGCTTACCTCAATGGCACCGTTGGTTGTTTTCAGGTTCAGATCCGATCGTTCGGGGACATGGACCATAAAATCGATACGAATCTCAGCTTTTCTTCCGAAAACCCAGTCAAAGAAACCTCCACTCTGAGATTTTGGATACCTGGCTTCGACTGTCAGGGCATCCCCATCCTGACGGACATCGATTTCCAGTTCTTCCATGGCTTCTTCAGCCGTCCGCCTGTTACCGGATCTTACTTCTATCTCCGCATAGATCTCCACCTCGTTGTTTTTCCAGGGGAGGACTTCAACCTTTCCATTGATGTTCCCGACTCTGATATGTCCTCCGGGCTGGAAATCGATCCGTTTTGTGAATTCCTTTCTCAGCGTTCCCGCCACGCCCGTTCCGGAGAACAAAAAAACAGCAATAAGTCCGATCGCACATATTCTTTTTATCATCCTGTACCTCCCATGAATCGAATCCAACTATTTTTCTCTAAATGATCATTGTTCCTCAATCCGCAAAGTGATGCCCCAGCCATCCGGATCGCCGGGCGGATCTGAATTCCAGTCATCAAAGGAGTGAGAGTCATCGGATTCGTAATATACCGTATAGTCACCCTGTTCCAGCTCGACCACACCGTTATAAACACGGTTTTTCTCAGCCCCGCCTGCATGGCGCGTATCTTCATATTCCATGATCCAGACCTCCCGGCCCCTCTCATTTTCAATCCATCCAAAATCGTTCATCTCATCCTCATCTCCCTCGCCCAGAGCATAGATACGGATGCGGGATGCATGCCCGAGATGAAAACGCTTGCGTACTCTTTCATCATCCCCGATGCGGATCATCTGCACCAGAACCAGAGGATCCTCTTCCGAACTGTATGATGAGACCAGCCCGGATCCTGCTCCATTTGCCAGCCATACCGTGATCCCCCAGGAATTAGGATCGTACGGGGGACCCGCATTCCAGTCACCATACGCATGTGAATCATCGGTCCTGTAAAGAACTTCATAAGTTCCTGGACCGAGCGGGATCACTCCGTCAAAAACACGGTTCTTTTCAGCTCCTCCTCCATGGCGCGTGTTTCTGCGGTTCATCTCCCATACTGTCTCATGGGTACCTGCATTGATGATCCAGCCGTAATCCACGAATCGTTTGCTGTATCCGAATTCTCCGAAACAGAGAATGCGGACTTTCGCCGAATCCTCAAGCCTGAATCCCGCTTTTTCAAGCCTGTCATTTCCGACACGCGTCAGATCGAGGATGAGGTGTCCATTCTCCCTGCCCGCGGAAAGCATGAGCACGTTCTCTTCAAGTTCCGCCTCTGATACATGAACGGTGATCCCCCAGAATATGGGATCGTATGGAGGCAGCTGATTCCACTCCTCATAGGAGTGTGAGCCGTCCGTCACATAATACAAAATGTATTCGCCTGCTTCCAGAGTAAGCTCATCCCTGACCATCCTGTTCTTTTTTGCACCTCCCCCGTGACGGGTACTGCTGTAATCCATTTCCCAGACAGTCTCACGTGTGCCTGCGTTGATGATCCATCCGTAATCGAACATTTCACCATCAGATCCCTCTCCCAGCGCATAGATCCCGACTCTGGTTCTTCTTTTCAGAGAGAATACTTTATTGTCGAACTCATCGTTACCCATGGATATGAGCTGTATTTCTTCCTCCCCCCCCTCTACCTCCGGTGTGCGGACCACCTCACTCTCGTCAGCTTCATCCACGCTCAGTTCCACGCCCCACTCATCCACATATCTTTTCCATCTGTCGCCGCGAAAGCCTCCGAACAGATCATCCAGGAAATCCCCGAATTCCTTGTAATCAAGTACAGACCCTGCCGGAGCAACAGCATAGTAAACTTCATATCTCCCTGCGGACAGTTGCAGCTCCTGTTCCGCGCGGCGCAGGTATCTCTGCCTGCCCTCCCTGGAATTGTCCACCGTCATTTCCCATACCCTGTCGCGCGTCTTTCCATTCAGTATCCATGCATAGGTCAGCATGGCATCCTTCGAACGGCTGCCCAATCCTGTGGCGATCACTTTCACATCCACCGGCTTTTTGAGCTCGAATCCCTCATACACCAGAGTGTTCCTCTGCAATTGTTTGAGCTCGATGATTTTGATATCACCACCCGTGAGCGTCAGAGGCAGGCTTAGTGCGAGACAGTACATCCATCGGTTCATGGCTTTTCACCTCGCTTATTTTCTGGATCTGGAAAGTATGATATCGCCTTCATCAGCATATACCTTTAAAACGGCCCCGTCCTCCCCTATCTCGCCTTCAGCGATCTCGCCGTCATCCGATTCATGAACGGAGATCGGGAAATCCGTATCTATCCTCCCTTCGCTGGTCTCAAGCCTGACAGACAGGTCTGATCCTTCAGATACGATAATACCCACATGCCCTTCATCCGCTTCCATCTGGTACACATCCCCCCGGCCCGCATCCACTTCC
Organism: uncultured bacterium; assembly: GCA_964464265.1. Taxonomy (GTDB): domain Bacteria; phylum Zhuqueibacterota; class QNDG01; order QNDG01; family DSAB01; genus CAYXFJ01. Next base: position 2,645 of record CAYXFJ010000128.1, on the reverse strand, counting down.
ACCTGAATGTCCCCTTCATCTGTGAATAGCCAGACCCTTTTCGCAGCCAGACGCAGAATCTTTATATTACCCTCATCTGACCGGCAGTCCAGGTCCCTGACTTCGCAGTCCTCTATGGTGACAGAACCTTCATCCATGTGAATATTCCAGGTACCCTTCTCCGCATTGTCCGCTTTCCCGATATGCAGGTCGCCTTCGTCAACAACGATCTTTACATCGCTGGAACGGATCGAGGCAAGAGTCACATCCCCTTCATCGGCAACAACGGACAGAGGCCCGTCGAGGTCCTCTATATTCACATCTCCCTCATCGCTTTCAATCTTGAGACGCACTCCGGAAGGGACCTTAAGATCAAAGTCCACCCAGGCATTCATCCATTCCCTGTCCTTCCAGAATTCACCGTCGAACAGATCGAAAAAATTGAAATTATTTTCACGCCATGGTTTTACCTCGCGGATCACCAGCCTGTTGCCTGTATGCTGTATTTGAACTTCAATGGCATCGAGCAGTCGCTCCGCCTCTTTGGCATTTCTTGCCGTTGCCCTTTTCGTCATTCCAAGAACCACTTCATCGCGCTGCCATGTAGAGACCTGGATATTTCCCTCGTCTCCCATCAGCGTGACCGTTCCGTCTTTTGAAATGGGAAACGTCTTCTCCTCTTTCTTCTCGATTTCTTCAGCCAGGGGCACCTGTGAAAACCCCAGAACCAGCAGCAACAGAAACAGCAGGTATCTTCTCGAGCTCATACCCGCCTCCTTTCATGACTTTTCATAGTTGATGAATATCCAATTCTCCCAGACCGGGTGTTACACGCATATGGAAATGCTTCTCTGCCTCATCATAACCGTCTGAATAATAGTAACGGCCCCGCTTGTAATAATCGCCCCCGATCGTTTTCTGCGACATAAAACTGAATCCCCCGCCTATGTAGAACTGTACTCCTATATCCCCGGGTAATGAAATATTTGCCTCCCCTATGTCCAGGTCAACATGAGCAGCGCTGTTGTCAATGAGATCTCCCGAGAAATCGACATCTATCCTGCCGATGCCTCCGTTGATGTCCGCTTTTTCGAACCGCGCATTGCCCAGCTGGATCAGCCGGGCTTCACCCACTCTCGCGTCGATATCCATAAAATCCATCTGAACAGGATTCGGCTCGTCAAAACGGACCTCAATCTCTCCTGCCCAGTTGCTCAGGGAGAATTCTTTGATACGGAGACCGCCCATATACAGATCTGCTTCCCCTGCATTGATATTGCCGTCAAAAAGGATGTCCACGCCTGTTGGCAGCAGCACGGTCACCCTGCATTCCAGATTTTCGTCATCCTTCTTGTGACTGTACCACTTTTTCTTCTCGACCCTGACTTCAAGACGGTTGCGCTGTGAGTTAAAACGAATTTTATCCCGGAATTCACCGGATGTGTATTCGGCTGAAACAACCGCACTCCTCTCTTCATCGCCTTTTTCGATAAGAATTTCTCCTGCATCCACATCGACAATGACCTCGAAAGGCCGGTTGGTTTCGGCCATGAAGGTTTCATTCACTTCTTCAAACCGGGATTGCGCAAATCCGCTCACACAAAGGATCAAAGAGCATACCAGAAGCCTTCTTATTGTCATTCTCATATCTTCTCTCCTCAAGTATGGGCAACCATTATTCGTGATCCTCTTTGCCCGTTCAGGATGAACGGCTGCAGGCAGTGTACCTGCAGCCGTGATTTCCCTTAACTATACGGATCATCGCTCGAAAAGGTTACTGTGTGATCCCGCTCCCGTTCCCTCAAAATGCGCGGCTCAGCCTGAAGTAGAGGACAAATGGCTTGTGAGCGGTATCTGTCCTCCGGGCCACCTCAAACCGTACGTTCCCGCTCCGGTTTGCCAGCGCGATCCCGACGTCGTTCTTCCAGGTTGACCAGCCTTTAACTTCGAATCCTTCGAAGAAATCCATATCCTGATCGGCCGATCCTGTCCATCCGATATCCGTGAAGAGGATGATATTGAAATAATCGAGAATACCGAAATCCACTTCATCCGGAAAATTCTGGCTTCCCATGCGGTATTCAAACTGCATCAGTATCATCCGGTTGGCGCCCGGAAGCATGGGCCCCGCAGGAAAAGCCTTGTATGGAAATCCTCGCAGAGTGCTGATCCCGCCGAGATGGTAGCTCTTCTGCCATGGTAAAATCCCCTTCGAGGATCCCGCACGGATTCGGACATCAAATCCCTGCCCCCATCCCAGAGGCTGATACCGTCTCAGGTCAACAAGCAGCCGTTCGAAATCGAAATCACCTTCCATTTCTTCACCCGCATATTCATAAGCTGCCTGAATGTACCATCCGTTGGTCGTACGTTTTTTGCTGTTCCTCGTATCCACTACCAGAGTGCCCTCGAGGCTTTTCAGTTCTCCGGCATCCATACGAGGATTGTCACGGAAAGTCTTTTTGCCGCCAAAAAGAGACCATTTCGCGTAACGTTTTATGGAATCCATCTGTGTAATATGAAAGGCGCCTTTCAGCAGTATATCTTTTGTGAGGTTTTGCATGATATAGGCGCTCCCTCCCTCTATCGAGTAGAAATCATGAAAGTCTTCCCTGATAAGGACTGCAGCCAGTGAATTTTCCAGAGAGGGGATGATCCAGGTGTCC
>CAYXFJ010000127.1:3925-8947 GCA_964464265.1 uncultured bacterium | reverse complement strand
TGAAATTCACCTCTAGTCCCCTCAATTAAAAATACAGAAATGACGCCCCTGTCTGACAAACTTTCAGAACCATTTTCTCCGTTTGAATACGATCGCCATACCGCAACCTATGGCGATCATGATCCCCGTGACAACGAAATAACCTGGTTTCCAATTGATCTCCGGCATGTACTTGAAGTTCATACCGTAAACGCCGGCTATGAAGGTCAGTGGTATAAAAATGGTAGCGATGATCGTCAGGACTTTCATAATTTCATTGGTCTTATAGCTGATATTGGAGATGTACAGGTCGAATATGCCGGAATTCACGTCCCGCATACTCTCCAGTATGTCTATGGCCTGAATGGTATTGTCGTACAGATCCCTGAAAAAAGGCCTGATCGTCCTGCTGATCAAACCTGACTCTCCTTTCTCCAGCCTGGCGACCACCTCGCGCAACGGCCAAACCGATTTTCTGAGAAAAAGCAGCGTTCTCCTGATATGATGGAGCTGCTGTAAAATGACCGGAGAAGGATTGTCTATGATCAATTCTTCGAGCTCTTCGATGGATTCACCGATTCCTTCAAGTGCCACAAAATAGTTATCCACAACCGAGTCCATGATTGAGTAAGCCAGATAATCCGCACCCATTTTTCGTATCCGCCCTTTTTCATGTCTCAGACACTCCCTTATACTTTCAAAGACATCCCCCTCTTTCTCCTCCTGAAAGGAGATAATAAAATTTTTCCCGAGGATGAGACTCACCTGTTCTTTCTCTATGTCCTTTTCCACGGGATTATAGGTGATCATCTGGAAGATCAGCAGGATGTAACCAGTGTAGTCTTCGATCTTGGGCCGCTGGTCGGTTTGCAGTATGTCCTCCAGAACAAGCGGGTGGATGTTGAAACAGTCTCCTGTCTTTTGCATGATCTTCAGATCGTGAAGACCATCAATATTGATCCAGGTCACCGATGGCTTGTCCTTGAATGGGAACACATCTTCAATCCGGCTGACCACACGTTCGGATATCTGTTTTTCATTATAATCGATCAGGCTGATTTTGGTTTTATCGCCTCTTCTTTTGCCGACAGGAACCAAAGTGCCAGGAGGAAGGCCGGGCTTGAACGGTACTGTCAGCCTGTGCTTCTTCATTTGTTCAATCCTCCTCATCTTTTGCAGGAATACAAGAAATTTTATCCGCTGTCATCCGGATCCACACACAGGATGATGATAGTCATTCAGCAGCCCGGAAACAGGGCTCCCCTGTTATTTGCTATTCTCCCTGACCATACAGGAATAATCTGCGGCTGCCAGGATCGCCTCCTCCATACTCGTAACGTTAGCTTCTCCCTTTCCTGCTATATCGAATGCCGTTCCATGATCCACAGAGGTTCTCAAGAAAGGAAGTCCCATGGTAAAACTGACCGTCCTGTAAAAGTCGAGAGTTTTGGCTGCTATATGGCCCTGATCGTGATATAGGGAAAGCACACCATCGTAATGACCCTCCTTCGCCCGGTTGAAGACTGCATCTGCAGGAACAGGTCCGGCCACATCTTCTCCTTCATCACGCGCCCTTTCGATAGCCGGTCTTATGATTCTCCTCTCCTCCTCTCCAAACATCCCATCCTCACCTCCATGCGGGTTGAGTGCAGCCACTGCGAGTTTCGGCTCTCGGATGCCCAGTGTTTTAAGAAATTTCCGGCATCTGCCTATAGCCCTGTAAATCTCTTCTTCAGACAATGCATCCGCGACATCGCGTAATGGAATGTGGCGGGTCAGGAAAAAAATCCTGAGCTCTCCCGTGACAAAAAGCGTTGTCGTTTCCAGAGACCGGGTCTTTTCTTTGAGAATGGTTGTATGATCCAGAAGGTCACAGCCTCCCATGCGCAGGGCTTCCTTCTGTATGGGTGCTGTTGCGATACCGTCAACATATCCCTTGAGCGCCCAGTCAATGGCCATGCTGAAATAGGTATATGCAGCCCGGCCGCACAGAGCGGAAAGCCTGCCGTAAGCCACCGGCTCATGAATGATCTGCCCGTCCACATAAGGAATTCCTGTATCACAGTTCTTGATATCACCGGGATGGCGGATCTCACACCATTTCGCCGGCAGAGACAGAAGCTCCGAAGTTTGATCAAGCACAGCACGGTCGGAGAAAATCACCAGCCTGACCTTTTCCCTGATTTTTTCTGACCTGCATGCCCTGACAACGATCTCAGGACCGATCCCTGCAGGATCTCCCGCAGTCACACCGATAATGACAGGACGTTCTTTGGATTCCGGCACAATTCCTCCGTGTATCCCTTCACTGCGATTTTTCAATTATTCCGCCTTACGGCTTTCCCGTATAAAAAAGGATCATGTTTTCTATAGCCTGCCTGCAGACAGCGCAGAATTGAAAATCGCTGTTGGAAAACATCAGGCATTCGAGCTCAGGTCTGTACAGCCCCCTGGAGGTATAACCCGCCCCTTCGAAAGCTCCAACCCTGCCCTTAAGGAATGCGAATGAGGTTCGTATCTCGGCCATTTTTTTACGGTTCTTTTCAATCTCATTCCTGTATCTTTTCTCTGTTTTTTCCAGCGTGCTTTTTGAGGCGTCTTTTGAACGAAGCTTTTCGAGCTCCTCATGCATTTTCATCCGCAGTCCGTTATTCTCCTCTTCAAGGGCTTCTCTCTCCTCCTTGCCCCAGGGTGTGGGTATATCAAGACCGGGTGATACCAGATCTCTCCATTTCAGTCGCTCCGGATCCAGGAGGGCTGTCAGGTTAGGATCAACGGGCTCGATTCCTTTTGGATAGAATTCATTGTATGCCACGGAAGAGCTGTAGTATTCATCCCCCAGTCCTGCGAAGCTGTGGCCGAATTCATGCATGAATACCTTATCGCTGAGCGAATTATTTACCGTTGACATCGAATAAAGATTGTAGATACCCCCTCCCCCGTACCTGTCGCTGTTGACCATGATGACAAGAGCATCGTACGGAACCGCCATGGCGATGTCTCTCAAAGTCCGGTTGTCATCGGTTAAAAGGTAGCGGTCCAGGTTCAATGCATTGAAGGAAGCGTTCAATGCCGTGTTCCGGAATACCGTTCTTTCAGGTTCGTCGACACCGCTTTCCGGAGAAGCTTTGAACACTCCGTAAATATTGAAGGCTCCTCTGTTGCTCTTATAGGGTTCCGCACTGAAAAAAATCCCGACGTAACGGTCCACGTCTTTTTTGAACTGATCGAATTGATCTTCCCTGTATCCTTCTGCGACCCATGCAAGATCCACACGGTAATGGGGATCCCCGTCCATTACCCTGTAAACTCTGATCCCGGGATCGGCAGTTTCATGGTTGATTTGAATGGATCCGGGATCTATCGTCATCTGAAAGACCGGATGAAAAAGATTTTTTTTGTCCCTGGATTCCATAACGAAAAGAACAGGTTTTTTGGGAAAAGGAATGCAGGCGGATTCATGATAGGCCTTTTCTATGCCCTCAATCGCCGGATCCGTTGTCTGATATTCACTGAAAATGGTGCTCCAGGTATTCGAGAAAATGAGCCTGTTCGATGCCACATCATAGACCCTGACCGCAGTCTTGCCGTATCCGAACCGGTCTATAAGCCTGTCCGGATTGCCGGCCCAGACAGGCTGTGTTTTCATCTGATCAAAAACGATGGATTCCTTTGAAGCATTACCGATATGAAAGTAATCGACACGCAGAGTCCTGTCCAGAAAATAATCATCGAATTGAATGCTTCCCTGTGCAATGACCGCAATGGGAAGCAGTATTGCCCATAAAATTACCAGCCTGTTTTTCATCGGTATCATCCTCCATCCGGGGACTGACTTTATTCCGGTCTCCGGATCATTTATCATTTCACTCTTTGCACCAGCCTTCAACATCATCGATGGCCTTGGCAATGGGTTTGCCAAGCACCCGATGCCCTTTTTCCGTGACCAGGACATCGTCCTCAATCCTTATTCCGCCGAAATCCTTGTGGCCCGTCACCCTGTCATAGTTTATGAATTCAGTAAATTTTTTTTCTGATATCCATTTGTTTATCAGCTCGGGAATGAAGTAAATACCGGGTTCTACGGTCATGACATGACCCGGCTTGAGAGGCCTCGCCATTCGAAGATAAGCAAGCCCGAACTGACGGCTTCTTTTAAACGATCTGTCATACCCCACATAATTCTCGCCTATATCCTCCATATCATGGACATCGAGACCCAGCATGTGTCCCAGACCATGGGGGAAAAAGAGTGCGTGAGCTCCGTTCTGAACGGCATCGTCCACACTGCCCTTCATGAAACCCAGATCCTTCATCCCCTGCGCAATCACTCCTGCCGCATTCATATGAACATCCTTAAAAGGGGTTTCAGGAGCCATATGCCCGATGGATTCGACCTGTGCTTTCAGCACCAGATTATAGATATCCCTCTGCAACTCCCTGAACCGGCCGCTCACCGGAATGGTCCGGGTGATATCGCTTGCATAGTGCATGAGGGATTCTGCGCCTGCATCGAGCACGAGCATGTCTCCTTCTTTGAGCATGTTTTCGTGGGAATGGCCGTGCAGGGTTTCCCCGTGTATCGTGCAGATCACGGGGAACGCCATCATGGAACCTCTTGAAAGGACCTCGCCTTCGACAAGACCTGCCACATCTTTTTCATAGAGCCCCGGTCTTGTGATGGCCATGGCTTTGCGGTACATGTCATAACTCGTGTCAAGAGCCTTTTCGATCTCCGCTATTTCCTCGGCGATCTTTGTGGACCTCTGATCCACGACCGCCCTGATCATATCCGCGGAAGCCTTTAGATTGATTTCTGTATGTGGAATTCCGGTCCATCTTTCCAGATCCGTCCGGTTTTCCGCCCTGCACTGTGGAAGAAAGTGCACGGTTCGTTTTTTCTTCAAAGCGTTCCTGATCACGGTTTCCAGAGAATTGAGAGGCTTCGATTGTTTGACACCCGCCAGAAGAGCCTTTTCAGCAACCGTTCTCTGAGGCCCCATCCATATGATGTCATCTACTGTGAAATCATTGCCGAACAGG
>CAYXFJ010000127.1:0-3900 GCA_964464265.1 uncultured bacterium | reverse complement strand
CACATCGATTACAACCGCATAGTCAGGAAAATCCAGTCCAAAGTAATAAAGGAATGTACTGTCCTGTCTGAAGGCATAGGCATTGGCCGGATAGTTCATCGGACTTTCATGATTTCCCGGAAAAACGATCACTCCGGACTGAACCCTGGACGCGAGTTCAGTCCTTCTCTGTCTATAAATGGTGGTATCCAGCATGATATCCTCTCCTGTTCTTTTTTAGTCTTTCTGGAATATCCTGCCTGTATCCTGCCGGTTCTTACACTGCCTTCAGAAAGAGAGATGTTCGGTTCTCGCTATGATCTCATCCTGAAGCGGCTTGCTCAGATTGCAGAAATAATCACTGTACCCTGCCACCCGCACGATCAGGTTCCTGTACTGTTCCGGGTTTTTCTGAGCCTCACGCAGAGTCTCAGCCCTGACCACATTAAACTGTATATGATGTCCATTCAGCCTGAAATAGGAACGGATGAGATGGCTCAATTTATCGATGCCCTCTTCACCCTCGAGAAGGTGGGGTGTGAATTTTTGATTGAGAAGCGTACCCCCTGTTCTCAGATGATCGATCTTCGACACGGATTTGATAACTGCGGTCGGTCCTTTTCTGTCAGCCCCCTGCACGGGGGAAACCCCCTCGGAAAGCGGCAATCCTGCTTTTCTCCCGTCTGCGGAAGCCCCCAGCACGGAACCGAAATAGACATGAGAAGTTGTCGGCAGAAGATTGATGCAGTAATGTCCCCCCCTGGTATTTTCCCTCCCGTCAATTGCCTGGAAATAAGCTTCGAAAAGCCTTTTCATGATATCATCCGCATAGGAGTCGTCATTGCCATATCTGGGTGTCCTGTTCCTGAGGGTCTGGCGCATCGCTTCCTGATCCTGGAAATCATGCTTCAGGCCGTTCAACACCTGTTCCATGGTGAAGGTCTTTTTATCGAACACATGAAAACAGAGAGCTGCCATGGAATCCGTGATACTGCCCATCCCCACCCCCTGGATATAGGACGTGTTGTATCTGGCCCCGCCGTCATGATAATCCCTGCCTTTTTCAATACAGTCGCTGATCAGAAGGGAGAGAAACGGAGTGGGCATATTCGAGGCATAAATGCGCTCGATGATCTGGTTGCCTCTGATCTTGATGTCCACGAAGTGACGGAGCTGTTTTTCATAGGCAGCGAACAGATCGTCAAAAGACCTGAAATGCCGCGGGTCCCCGGTTTCGAGCCCGATCTTTTTCCCTGACCGCGGATCTGTCCCGTTGTTCAGGGTGATCTCCAGGACTTTCATCATATTGAAATATCCTGTGAGATTGTAGTTTTCCTTGCCGAACGCCCCTGTCTCCACACATCCGCTCGTGCCTCCGTTCCTGGCATCCTCAATGGTTTTGCCCTGACGTACCAGTTCCATTACCACGGCATCATGATTGAACACGGAAGGCTGTCCTATGCCGGTCCGGTTGATCTCCACTGCCCTTCTTACAAATTGTTCCGGACTTTTCTGACTGACCTGGACGCAGCAGTGGGGCTGTACGAGTTTCATCTCCTCGAGCACTTCGAGAATCATATAGGAGAGCGGATTCACTCCGTCCGATCCGTCTTTCTTGACGCCTCCCAGGGAGATCAGGGCAAAGTCGTTGTACGTGCCGCTCTCTTCCGCAGTCACTCCCACTTTGGGAGGAGCGGGCTGGTTATTGAATTTGATCCAGAAGCAGGACAGAAGCTCCTTCGCTTCTTCGGCAGAGAGTTCTCCCTCCTCTGTATCCTTTTTGAAAAATGGATAAAGATGCTGATCCAGCCGTCCGGGGCTGATGGCATCCCATGTATTGAGTTCCGTGATGACGCTCACATGCACGAACCAGTAAGCCTGAAGCGCTTCCCGGAAATTGCGCGGAGGATGTTCGGGAACCCTGCTGCAAACCTCAGCGATGCGTTCAAGCTCTTTTTTCCGCTTGAGGTTCGAGGTCTTTTTCGCGAGTTTCGAGGCCTTCTCCGCATGCCTTCCCGCATAGGCAATGACAGCGGAGGCTGCCATGTCCATGGCTTTGAGCTCTTCTTTTTTCCCGAACGCCTCAGGATCATTGAGGAAATCGAGCCTGTTCAGCCGGTCCCGGATTTCTTCCTTCAGTCCTCCCAGTCCCTTTGTGTAGATTTTATCGTCAAGAACAGTATGGCCAGGAGCCCTCTGTTCCATGAACTCCGTGAAAATTCCGGCTTCATATGCCAGCATCCACTCCTCGTCCATCTCCCCGAATATCCTTTCCCGGATGGTCCTTCCGCTCCAGTAAGGAATGATCTCCTCTTTATAAATCTTTCTGGCAGGCTCACCCACGGAATAAGAGACCTTTTTCCTGGAATGAAGTATATCCAGTTCTTTCAGGCCGTGGCAGCAGATCTCAGGATAAGTTGGCGTGGCTCTGGGAGCCGGTCCTCTCTCCCCCACGATAAGCTCGTCTTTGCCTATGTATATCGACTTATTCTCCATGATATACTGAAATGCAAGCGCCCTGCGCACAGGAGCCGAAGTGTTTCCCCTGTCCAGATCCCTGCAGAATTTTGTGATCAGTGATGCGCGCTCGATGGTTATCGATGGTTCTGTCCTGATACTGATATCCCGCAATCTTTTCACACGTGCGGTCATGAATCATCCTCCGATCCTGACTTCATATCCAAAATTCTTAAGAATTTCCCCGAACCTTTCCAGCCGCCCGGGAGTAACCATTTTTCTTTTGAAAAATTCAGGGGACCGGTTCAATCGCTCATATTTGGTCACTGAAAAACGATGAAAGGGAAGAAGATCGATCCTCTGTATATGGCGCAGCCGGTGTAAAAAATTTCCTATTTCCTCCATCATTCCCTCTGAATCATTGAAACCCGGAATTACCGGTATCCGGATGACCACGGGGAATCCATGTTCTATGAGCTCCTTTAAATTTTCCAGTATCAGGTGGTTGGACACACCTGTATAACGAAGGTGTGATGCATCGTCTGTGGTTTTTAGATCATAAAGAAAAAGATCCACCTGAGGAGCCGCATCGAGTAGTAAGTCAGTATCCACATACCCTGAAGTGTCCAGGACAATATGAAGATGATTCTTCCGGCAGGAGCTGATCAGTTCCATGAGAAAGGCATGTTGCATAAAGGGCTCTCCGCCAGAGCAGGTCACACCCCCGCCTGATTGCTCGTAAAAAATCCTGTCAAGAAGCACCTCTTCAAGGACATGTGAAACACTCATCACCTCTCCGATAATTTCTGTCGCTTCCGATGGACAGACGCGGGCACATATTCCATCGAGGCGGCATAAGTCCGGATCCTGCATGAGTCTCATGTCCCGGGAAAGAGCTCCACCGGGGCAGGACCGGATGCACGCATCACACCTGATACAGCGGTCAGGCCAGTGTATCCATTCAGGATCAGGTTTGATGCCTTCCGGATTATGGCACCAGGCACATGCCAGCGGGCATCCCTTGAAGAAAACAGTAGTTCTAATCCCCGGACCGTCATGGATAGAGTACCTCTTGATGGCAAAAATCAAGCCGCTCCGGGATGACTGGGAATCTTCCGGTTTCCGGGAATCCGGCAACGTTTTCATGTTCATGAATACAGCCCGCTCCTCATCCTCTGCAGCGAATCTGATCAGCCGGATCTGCAGGTCTAAAACCCATCCGGTTTTATGATACCCCCCCGACTCCGCCGCAGCATGCCGCATACTGATTCTGCCCATCTGAAGTGCGAAGCGCATGGTAAAACTTTAAATGTTAAATATAGAAAAAAATGAGGATAAAAACAATTTTTTCGTTCCCATCTGAAAGTAAGAGAGGAAACGACAATACCCGGAATGAGCTTCACAGAAAAGATGATCCATTCTTTCACTAGAAAGGCCGGATTGTACAGTCCGGCCTTCTCATGA
>CAYXFJ010000126.1:0-8982 GCA_964464265.1 uncultured bacterium | reverse complement strand
TTCCTGAAACTTGGTCTCGATGATGCCTGCCCTGCCTGCACCGATCCCGCAGGCATGCGCAAGAGCCAGCTCCTTTGCATTTCCCGTGGAATCCTGATATACAGCGATGAGACTCGGCACCCCCGCTCCTTCCGTGTACATCCTGCGGACAAGATGGCCAGGCCCTTTCGGAGCCACCATGTACACATCCACATCGGATGGAGGCAGGATCTGGCCGAAGTGAATGTTGAAACCATGCGAAAAAACAAGCGCCTTTCCCTTTGTCAGATATTCCAGAACGGATGACTCGTACACGGATTTCTGCAGCTCGTCCGGAACCAGAATCTGGATGATATCCGACAGCTTCGCAGCCTCAGCTGCGGATACGGGTTTGAATCCGTGAGATTCCGCCAGTTTCCAGTTTGCGGATCCTTTCATATCTGCAACAGTCACATGGCAGCCGCTGTCCCTGAGGTTCTGAGCCTGCGCATGTCCCTGGCTTCCGTACCCTATGATGGCGATCTTCTTTTTGAAAAAGCTGGCAGTGTTTGCGTCTGCATCGTAGTACATTTTCATGATCATTTCCCCTCTATTTAGGATTGATAGTATCTGCAGGATCTGGAAAAATTCATGTCTTGCCCTGGAATTCTCTTTTCAGAGTCACACATCCGGTCCGGGCCACCTCTTTCAGGCCAAAGGGCTTGAACATGTCTATTGCCGCATTTACCTTGTCCTCCCTGCCCGTGATCTCGATGGTCAGTGTCCTGGGGCTGATATCGATGATGCTGGCACGAAAAATATTGGCCACCTGTAATATTTCGGACCGGGTTCCCGTGGTCGAATGGACCTTGATCAATGCCAGTTCCCTTTCCACAAAAGAATCATAGGTCATATCCACCACTTTTATCACGTCCAGCAGCTTATGAAGCTGTTTCCCGATCTGTTCTATGACCTGTTCCTCCCCCTCTGTGGTGATGGTGGCTCTCATCAATCCGGGCTCTTCGCCCTGGCCGAGACTGATGCTGGTAATGTTATAACCCCGGCCGCTGAAAAGTCCCGCGATGCGCGGAATGGCATTGAAACTGTTTTCAAAAAGAACGGAGAGTATGTGCCGCATGGATGACCTCGCATTCAAATTTTTTCTATCATCAAATGGAATTAAATTCTGAAACCTTAACCAGAAAGAAGAAAGACCGGACAGCCGGGATTTCCTTTCATTCAAACATGTCGGTAAGCGCCCCTCCCGCAGGCACCATGGGGAGCACTTTTTCTTCCGGAGCCACAATGAAATCCATGACCACAGGCCTGTCCTTGATCTTCATGGCTTCTTTCAGGGCGGATTTTACCTCATCCGGTTTTGTGACACGGATACCAACAGCGCCATAACCTTCGGCAACCTTGATGAAATCCGGATTTCCCTCCCCGATTCTGGTGTGGGAATATCTTTTCCTGAAAAACATCTCCTGCCACTGTCTCACCATTCCCAGATATCCGTTATTTAAAAGGGCTATCTTGATCGGAAGATGATAATGAACAGCAGTGGCCAGCTCCTGAATGTTCATCTGAAATCCGCCGTCTCCTGTGACACAAACCACTGTACTGTCCGGTCTGCCCAGCTGGGCACCGATTGCGGCAGGCAGTCCGTAGCCCATGGTGCCCAATCCCCCGGAAGAAAGAAGTGATCTCGGATTCCGGAACTTGTAGAATTGAGCAGCCCACATCTGATTCTGACCCACATCCGTAACCACAATTGCTTTTCTCCCGGTCACCTCTGCTATCTGCTCGATCACATACTGGGGTGCAATGATATTTTCCTCCTGTTTGTACCTCAGCGGATGTTCCTCTTTCCATCCCGACAGGGTGTTCAGCCAGTCGGCGTTATTTTGTCTCTCTACCCCGGCGGTCAGCTGTGGCAGGATATCCTTGACATGGCCCACTATGGGGATATCGATAGGAACATTTTTCGAAATGCTGGCCGGATCTATATCCACGTGAATCTTTTTGGAATGCGGTGAAAATTTATCGAGCCTCCCGGTGACCCTGTCGTCAAAACGCGCACCTATGGCAATCAGTAGATCGCACTCGGTAATGGCCATGTTTGCATACCAGGTACCGTGCATGCCTACCATGCCCAGGGAAAGAGGATGATCCTCCGGGAAAACACCCAGGCCGAGCAGGGTCGTGGTTACCGGAATATTCCCCTTCAAGGCCAGCGCCCTTAATTCATCTGCGGCATCGCCCAGATTCACACCGCCGCCTGCATAGATCAACGGTTTTTTTGAACGGTTTATCAGTTCCGCAGCCTTCAGGATCTGCTGAGAGTGACCTTTGTACGTGGGGTTGTATCCGCGGATCTCGACCTGGTCGGATTTATCATAGGCTGCACGTTCGTTTAAAATATCCTTGGGCAGATCCACGACCACAGGACCTGGCTTGCCTGTGCCTGCCACATAAAATGCTTCCCTGACGGTCTGGGCAAGCATTTTCACATCCTTCACAAGATAACTGTGCTTCGTGATTGGCCGTGTGATGCCGATAATATCGGCTTCCTGAAATGCATCATTTCCGATCATGACCGACGAGACCTGACCCGTGAACACCACCATGGGTATTGAGTCCATATAGGCCGTGGCAATACCGGTTACTGTATTTGTAGCTCCCGGTCCAGAGGTGACCATTACGACTCCGGGCCTGCCGGTCACTCTCGCATATCCGTCAGCGGCATGCGTGGCTCCCTGTTCGTGCCGGACCAGTATATGATTTAGACCTGCTGTTTCATACAGCGTGTCGTATATTCCAATCACGGCTCCGCCCGGAAAACCGAAAATGGTATCAACGCCCTGATCCAGAATGGACTGGATCAAAATTTCACATCCGGTCATTGTTTTTACCATCCCCCTGGTTCTGGGCTGATGTACTGCGGATTTTACAGTGTTCATGGTGATACCCTCTTTCATGTTTTAGGATGTTACATACTGCCTGTTTTCAGCACTGTTTATTTTGCTTTACTCCTGCAGCCGGCCTGTCCTCAAACCAATTTCTCCGGTTGTGGTTTTGCTGCCGGCCTGCCCTCAATATGACTCCTGGGTCTGCATTTACCCTCCGGTTCTCCTGAGCACGGCTCCTTTGCTTGCGGACATAACCAGACCGGCATACCTGGACAGCCATGGACTGCTGATGACAGGTTCGGGCGCACGCCAGTCAGCACGTCTTTTCCGCAATTCCTTGCCGGAGAGTTCTACCTCCAGACGGCTGCGGGGAATATCGATGACGATCATATCGCCATCTTCGATCAGGGCAATGGGTCCTCCTTCAGCCGCTTCAGGTGAAATATGGCCGACACAGGCTCCCCTTGTGCCTCCGGAAAAACGGCCGTCTGTGATGAGAGCAACCTGTTCGCCAAGCCCCATGCCCATCACATTCGCTGTCGGAGCAAGCATCTCCTGCATGCCCGGACCTCCCCGGGGTCCCTCGTATCTGATGACAATGACATTTCCAGGCTTGATTTTGCCTGCCAGAATGCCTTCACAGGCAGCTTCCTGGGAATCGAATACCAGCGCAGGTCCGCGAAAGGTCATCATCCGGGCATCCATTGCTGCTGTCTTGATCACCGCACCTTCAGGTGCCAGATTGCCGGAAAGAATGCGCAATCCTCCGGCAGTGCTGTAAGGTTTATCTATGGGCCGTATGACATCAGATCCGGTCCGGCGTGCATCTTCGATGTTCTGCCCGAGTGTTTTCAAAGTCACTGTTCTCTCTTTCAGGTTGAGAAGCCCGGTTTTACCTGCTTCTTTGAGGATTGCGGACACGCCCCCCGCTTCATCCACGTCTTCCATGTGGTATCTGGATGCCGGAGAAACTTTGCACAGATGAGGGACTTTCATGGCAAACTGATTGATTCTTTCCAGAGAATACTCTATGCCGGCCTCATGAGCAATGGCAAGGGTGTGGAGGATCGTATTGCTCGATCCGCCCATGGCCATATCCAGTACAAATGCATTATCAATGGCTTCCCGCGTCACAATATCTTTCGGCTTCAGGTCCGCCTGAATGAGATTCATGATCCCCGCCGCTGCTTTCCTGACCAGCTCTTTTCTTTTTTCGGAGACTGCAAGATGGGTTCCGTTGCCCGGGAACGCAAGACCGATAGCCTCGAGGAGACAGTTCATCGAATTTGCGGTGTACAGTCCGGAACAGGATCCAACAGTAGGACAGGCCTTTTTTTCAAGCTCCTGAAATTCATCTTCAGTGATCCTGCCTGCCTTATATGCTCCAACGGCTTCAAACAGGGTGATCAGGTCTGCGGTCTCACCGGAAGACAGTCTGCCTGCTGCCATCGGTCCACCGCTGACAAAGAGGGTGGGTATATTGACACGAAGAGCGCCCATGATCATACCGGGAACGATTTTATCGCAATTGGGCATACAGACCAGTCCGTCGAAACGGTGAGCCTGTGCCATGGTCTCAAGGGAATCGGCTATCAGCTCCCTTGACGGGAGTGAAAATTTCATGCCGTAATGCCCCATGGCAATGCCGTCGCAAATCCCTATGGTGTTGAATTCAAAAGGAATTCCTCCGGATGCTCTGATCTCATCCTTCAGTATGTTTCCGAGAGTATGCAGGTGGACATGGCCCGGGATGATATCGATACAGGAATTGCAGATCCCGATGAACGGCTTTCCGAAATCATTGTCTTTCAGTCCGCAGGCACGTAGCAGACTTCT
This sequence comes from uncultured bacterium, assembly GCA_964464265.1. Classification (GTDB taxonomy): domain Bacteria; phylum Zhuqueibacterota; class QNDG01; order QNDG01; family DSAB01; genus CAYXFJ01. The sequence goes on along the minus strand of CAYXFJ010000126.1, from coordinate 4,279 downwards.
GTGGGGTGCCCTTTCAAATCCGTTTTTGATGGCGTCACTGCGCATATAACCTCACGATGAACATAAAACACTCCTGTTCAGAGGTTATACCTACATTAAAAAGATTTTACACGGATTTGAAACTTGATTGGATTTTGTGGTTGTAGGGATAACCTCTGAGTATTTTTAGCCTAACAAAAGCTCAGAGATTAGCCCTCCTAGAATGAGGAGGAGAATAAGTTGCAGAAGAATAATAACGTTAATGTCAATGCAAAGCACACCCTTGCCGTTCTGATGAATTAGATGGAACAGCTGATTAACCGGGCTATGTGATGATGCTCTTTGCATATTTATCCATAGATGAGGATTTAATAGTTTTAATCATACAAAATATTATTGAAAAAGTCAAGTATTTTAATAATTTATTAAAAACAGCAGCCGGAGGGGTATGTTGTTAAAAAGGTCCCATGGAACTGGCTATCAGAAACTGCGCAGCAAGATAGGTGAGCACCTTGAGTGTTGTCGAGAACACGAACTTCCCTCTGAACCGCATAATGGCCAGCACGCTGTCTGAAATGATGAACAGCACAGATCCCACCGCAGCCATAAGCGCTCCTTTTCCTCCTTTCTCGAGCCACACTCCCCATGCCAGGCCGGCCATAACAACGATCACGAGTACATAGAACAGGACGGGAAGCTTGCGTTTTCCGAGACAGGGTGAGAGGTAGAGGAAAACTGAAAATCCGAAAAGGCCCGGAATAAGAAAAGGCCATACGGATACCCGGTCCAGGACAGAAATGAATCCGGAAATATAAAAAAGATGGGCAATAAGAAAAGCGACCAGTCCATGGATGAACCGGTCCTTCGGGAGCATGAGAAAGACATCTCCGGCAACGGAGATGACAAGACCCGTGAGAATCATGCGTTGATAAAAGGATTCTAACGGACCCAGAGCAACGGCCATCACAAGGATGAACACCATGCCGAGAGGTTTGAAAATATAGACCGTCTTTCTTTTACCCCTGGATTCTGCACGAATCCGGATCACGGCTGTAAAAAGTACCAGGAGGGCAATCCCTGTTATCCAGAGATTCAGCCCTGAAAAATCAGGCTGCAGCAAGTAACACCCCCCTCTGCCTTGGCCAGTTCTGAAAGATCAACGGTTTTAACGGATAATGAACATTTTTCCAGACGTTCCCGGGTTCTGGGAAAACTCCGATTATATACAATGACAGTCCCGACACGAAGAGCATTCGCTCCGAAGGGCTCATCCGGATCGGTTTCAATACATTCCCTGTCTCTGAATCTGGATTCGTCCAGCCAGTCCCGGTTCATGAGAACACTGTTCTCTCCCAGAACCGATACCGCTGATTTTAAATGAAGACAGTTCCTTACCTCAACCGGCATGACATCATATCCGAAAGGCCGGACATGATTTTCCAGCTGCTTGATCCCTGACCGGTTGGTTCTGGATGAAATTCCGGTATAAAGCGTTTTTCCCATCAGCATCACATCTCCGCCATCAAGCGTTCCGGGAAACTTAATACTGAAAAGGCTCCGGTACGGCTCCAGGGCTTTTGCAATGGAATCCGTCTCAGCCCTTCGCGATTCAGCCCCGGGACGGCATATGATTGCCAGTTCATCCAGCACAACAGCGGAATCCTCCACGAAAACAGAATCCGGCATTCCGGATTCCTCGGCCAGACGGACCACACGGCAGCCAAGTTCGTCCAGACAGTTCTCGTACTCGCCGTGCTGTTCACGGGCTTTCGTTATATTAATGAGCTGCCTTTCAAGATGCGTCAGTTCGCATTTTTCAATGTCAGGGCTTACACCCCGTGTGATCGCAATGAGCACTGCTCATCCCCGGTAAGATTTCTTGAAAAGGGAATTGTGAGGCGTACCGATGGAGTAAGAAAGCATGGATGACCATGAGTATTTTACAGGAATTTCCCGTTCCGGTAGATCCGTTTTCCGTCTGCCAGTATCTCTCCATGCTTCCTCATGTCCTTGAGCATATCCCAGTGAATGGCTGAAACGTTCTTACTCCCGCTTTCGGGATAACCCCTTCCCAGCGCGAGATGAACCGTTCCTCCTATTTTTTCATCGAACAGCATGTTCTTTGTGAAACGGTTGATCCGGTCATTTGTACCTATGGCTATCTCTCCCGCATATCTGGCCCCCTCATCCGTGTCCAGAAGCTTTTTAAGGAGTCTTTCTCCTTTCTTGGCCCTGGCTTCCACCACTCTGCCCTTGCTGAAGCGAAGGAAGATATCCTCGATCTCTTCCCCCTGATAGATCCCGGGATAGGTAAAACGGATCGTCCCCTCTACAGAATCTTCGATGGGCCCTGTGAATATTTCTCCATCCGGGAAATTGTATTTTCCGTCACAGCTTATCCATTTCCTGCCTTTCGAGCGGAATGTCAGATCCGTATCCTCGCCAAGGTACCGTATTTCACCTGCCCTGTCAAGAGAATCGCAGATTTTCTGCTGCTTCAGGGAAATGTTTTTCCAGTATCGTATGGGATCTTTTGTATTCAGGTTCATGCATGAAAAAACAAATTCGGAATATTCCTCCAGGGACATATGCGCTTCCTGAGCCAGAGCAGGTGTCGGACATACAGATCCCACCCACCTCAATCCGTCATTCTGATACCTTCTGAATAGAGTTTCCATCAGGGGCTGCTGTGCCAGAGTGGCTTTCTGCTTTTTCAGAGCATCAATGGATGTCAGAGAATGGGGATTGAGGCCGGACACCAGACCTATTCTTGCATCGATATTTTCCATTTCATACAGGGCGAATGGATCCGTGTACCTCAATTGAAAATCTTTGGCCAGGCGATAAAACAGGTATTTCTGGTCCGTGAATTCCATATGCAGGACAGGATGCCCGCCCGCAAGCAGCACTTCCCTGTAAATCTCGCGCAGGAGAGGTAAAGTATTCGTGGAACCTGAAATGCTGACCTTGTCGTTCTTTTTCACCTGTACCGAGTATCTGACAAGAACCTGAGCGAGTTTTGTCAGAAGGACTTGCCTCATAGATACCTCCTGTCTCTGAACCCGGGCGGACCCTCTTCCGTCATGTGCCGCCCCGGTTTCTGGCAGGGTCCTATCTCTGAACCCTTGCCGATCCTCCCTTTGCAAAAGCTTCCACCTCGGACAGCTTCGCCATGGTCACGTCACCGGGAAAGGAAGTCATCAGAGCGCCATGGGCCCAGCCAAGACGCAGAGCCTCTTCAGGTTTTCTTCCTGAGATCAAACCGAAGATGAGGCCTGAAGCGAATCCATCCCCTCCACCTATACGGTCAAGCACATCAAGATGGGCAGTGGGGCTCACGAATCTTTCCCCGGCTAACCACAGTACCGCAGCCCAGTCATGGCGGTTGGCTGAATGCACTTCCCTGAGCGTGGTCCCGACCATCCTTATATTCGGGAATAGCTTGACGACTTTATCGATCATCTGGAAAAAAGTCTCCGGATCCAGCTTCGATTTGGATACGACCTCAGGACCCGTTATTCCAAGTCCCATCTGCAGATCCTCTTCATTTCCAATCAGAGCATCTACATTGCCCGCGATTCGTCTCAACGTGTCCTGTGCTTTCGAGAGGCCGCCGATGGGCGCCCAAAGCTTGCCGCGGTAATTCAGGTCGAAGGATACGACTGTTCCCGATTTCTTTGCAGCCTGCATGCCTTCAATGATCAGTTCGGAAGTGGTCGTGGACAGGGCAGCGAAAATACCTCCGGAGTGAAACCATTTCACACCCTGAGCGAATATCCTGTCCCATTCAAAATCTCCGGGCTTGAGCAATCCGCCGGCTTCATTCGAACGGTTGTAAAACACCACGGGCGGACGCACCCCGTAGCCGCGGTCGCTGTACACAGCAGCCAGGTTCGGGCCTCTGACACCGTCATGGTCAAACCATTTGAAAAACGGCCTGACCCCGGCCTCGCGCACCCTGGCCTGCACCAGTTCGCCGATGCCGTAATTGACCATGGCTGTCGCGATCCCGGTACGGAGACCGAAACAATCCGAAAGATTGGCAGCCACGTTGTACTCCCCTCCGGACACATGAATATCTGCAGAGCGGGCTTTGCGGAAAGGAATAACTCCAGGATCAATCCGGTGCACGAGCGCTCCCAGAGACAGGAAATCCAGTTCACAGTCATCCTTGCGAATGTTCAAACCTTTCATGACATCTCCTTCTTATTTTTATGGATCAATTATGTAAATTTTTCTCATAGCCGCAGGGGATTGCAGCCCCGCTATGTTGCCGCAAGTATTGTTTCTTAATTCCACA
>CAYXFJ010000125.1:0-9053 GCA_964464265.1 uncultured bacterium | reverse complement strand
GTCCTGACAGGCACCCTGGAAAGAACAGAGGACCTCATCGGTATAAGGAAAGAGAACGACCATCTGATATTCGCAAACAGAGGAAATAACAAAATACATTCTCTGGACTGGACATTCGGTCTCGGTCCGGTGGCCGGTTTTGAATGGCAGGCCATTTTGCATGCTGAGAATAAAGAAACGAAAGAGGAAGTCCTGGCCGAGAGCCCGGACCTGTGGGGCAGGGCCGGGATCGGGTGGGGACAAGGCTTTTTCAAGGAAGATCTGGTGATCTATGTCGCAGCAGGTCTACGTTTCTGGTCAGGATTTTTGATGCTGGATCCGGATGCGGACGGAGGGCCATCCCTTGTGACCCAGAAATCCGGAATTTCTATAGACCTGAAAACCAGTTTCAGGGTAATAAAGAATGCTCTTCTGGCCTTGGAAGTAGATCAGGTCATCAGTCAGGAAACGGCATTTTCACCCTATTTCCGTATGCCTGTCCGGACCATGAGGATGGGAGTGCAGTGGGAACTTTACAATTGAGAACCGGCCTGACGGATTGCGAATTGCGTGACTTACCGGCAGTAAACCTCACAAGCGTCTTTTCGAGCGACTTTTTTTCTTGCATTTTAATAAAAGAAGCTTATTTTATAAATCAATATCCAGACAAGGAGCCTTTATGATCATCTCCAAGGTCCATATCACCGCCTTTCGGTCGATCCGAGAGATGATTTTACCTCTGGACTCAAAAATCACCGTTCTCATCGGACCCAATGAATCCGGCAAAACCAATATATTGAAAGCCATGGAATTCTTCCGCCCGGACCGCTCTCTTAACACTGATCAGACCTGTCAGTATTCCGATTTTTACACAAATCAAAAACCTCCTCATATCGGCCTTGAATTAATGGGATTTTCCCGTGAGGAGCAGGCGAAACTGATCCGTATGTATGACGGTTTCCGGACCATCGATACATTCATCCTCAAACGGGAGGGGCCCCGCATTACGGATTTCACCATCCAGACAGGAGACAAGGTTCTTTCCATAGGAAATGTAAAACCACTTTTCGATTTTCTGCCTAAAATACTGTATTTTGATACCATACATATGATACGCGACCGTATCGATATGGAGAGTCTTTTGAAAAATTCCGAGGAGACGTTAACGGAAAGGAACCTTCTTAAAATCGGAGGCGTCGAGGATCCCGCTCTGATCTTTGAAGACTCCACAAAGGGCAGACGGGCAACCGAAGAAACGAGCAAGGAGATCACCCGAAGGATACAGGCTGCCTGGTCCCAGGAACCTTCTCTGGAGATCAAATTGAGAGTGAACGGCAAGTTTCTATACATCGATTTCAGCGACCGGACATCCGTATATGACACGCCAAAAACCCGTTCCCCGGGATTTCTGTGGTACCTTTCATTCTACATCAACTTCATCGCCAGAACCCAGGAAGGAAAGCTGAACGAATACCTGTTCCTGTTTGATGAACCCGGAGGACATCTTCATCCATCGGGGCAAAAGGATCTGACAGCCGTGCTGGAAAACCTGGCCATGAAAAACCAGCTTATCTACACAACCCATTCGCCTTTCATGATAAACCGGGAATATCCGCAAAGGGTCCGGGTAATCAACAAGAACGAATTCGGGACACAGATGGACTCTGCTGCCTACAGAGAAAACTGGAAACCTTTGCGGCAGTCCATAGGCCTGACCATTGCCGATCTTTTCTTTTTTAACAGCAGGGGTATTATCAACGAGGATTCGAAAAAGAAATCTTTTAAATCCATGCAGAAGACAAAATAAAAAAAGCAATCCCCTTTTCCGGATTGCTTTTTCTTCTCGTCCGTAATCTGAAACTCATTTTTTATCTTTAGATTTATCCTTTTTGTCCTTCTTTTCTTTCTTCTCTTTTTTATCTTTCTTTTCTTCTTTCTCTTCCTCTTTCGGAGCCGCCTTTGTTTCCGGTTCTTCTTCCTTCTTTTTATCTGTTTTCTGTTCCGCTTTTTTGGACGCTTTCTTCTTTGTCTCTTTCTTTTCTTCCTCTACCGGCTCCTCCGCCTCCGCTTCTTCCGCTTTCTTTTTCTTCTTCTTTGCTTCTTTAGCCTCTTTTGCCTTGTCCTTCTCTTTTTTCTTCTTGCTGGCAGTATCAAAACCTACCAGTTCCAGGATGGCCATTCTTGCCCCGTCTCCGGTCCTCTGACCCAGCTTTACCATACGGGTATATCCGCCGGGGCGATCTGTATACTGTCCGGCGATTTCATCGAAAAGAATCTGTACTGATTTTCTCTGATGCAGTCTTGTCAAAGCGATCCTTCTGGCATGGATCGTGTCTTTCTTGGCCAGCGTAATCAAACGCTCCGAATAACTCCTGACCGCTCTTGCCTTGGCCTCTGTAGTCATGATATGTTTTCGTTCAAAAAGGGATGAAGCCAGGTTAGCCAGTGTTGCTTTCCTGTGTGAAGCCGTTCTCCCCAGCTTCTTTACCGTTTTCCTATGTCTCATCTAAAATCTTCTCCTCGTTCAATTCATGCACGCAGTCGAACATCGGTTCGTCAGTGCACCACTGTGCGTACACTCCAGATCCCTGACCGGCTCAGACACCCGCAAATACCCTTTGATCAGGTGGTTTCTCCTTTAAGGTACTTATCCACATCCATTCCGAAATACAATCCCTTCTCCTCAAGTATTTTTGAGAGTTCCTGGAGAGACTTTCTTCCAAAATTCCGGAACTTCAGCATTTCCTGTTCATCACGCCGAACAAGATCTCCAATGGTCTGAATATCGGCAGCTTTCAGGCAATTATGGGACCGGACGGAAAGTTCCAGTTCTTCGACGCTCATTTTCAGGAGTTTCCGGATACGCATAGCATCTTCATCGACCTGCGAAACCTCTTCTTCCTCATGTTCCACATCAAAACCGATGAACAGATCGATGTGGTCTCTGATTATTTTCCCTGCATAAGTCAGTGCATCGTCCGGTGTCACGCTCCCGTCAGTGCTCACTTCGAGGATCAGCCTCTCATAATCCGTCCTATGGCCTACACGGGTGTTCTCCACAGAATAGCTCACCTTGCGGATAGGATTGAAGATGGCATCCAGCGCGATCGTACCGAGCGGCTGATCCGGCAGTTTGTTTTCCTCTGACGGAACATACCCCCTCCCCCTTCCTATCCTGATCTCGATATTGAAATCCGCATCTTTGTTCAGTGTGGCAATATGATGATCCGGATTCAATATCTCGAAATCCGTAGTGTTCTTCTGTATCTCCCCGGCCTTAAATTCCATAGGCCCCTTCAGATGAAGCATCACACGGTCCGGACGCTTATTCACCAGCTTGATCCGTACCTGTTTTAGATTCAGGACGATTTCCGAAACATCCTCCACCACACCTTTAATGTTCGAAAATTCATGCAGGACATTATCGATGCGAATCTGTGTGATGGCTGCACCCTGAAGAGATGAGAGGAGCACGCGGCGAAAAGAGTTACCCAGGGTGACGCCAAAACCTCTCTCGAGGGGCTGCACGGTGAATTTGCCATAAGTGGACTTCATTGTGGATTCTTCCCGTTCAATCCCCTCAGGCATTTGTAAAGTAGAACGATTCATGTGAAGCTTCCTCTCAATTGAATCATAATTATTTTGAATACAATTCAACGACCAGATTTTCGTTGAACGTGACCGGCATATCTGCCCTGTTTGGAACCTCGAGGAAAATCCCCTTCATATTTGCCTTGTCCAGGCTCAACCACGGGAGCTGCTTTCCCTCTTTCATCCTTCTCATGGATTCATGAATGAGTTCAAGCTTCCGGCTTTTCTCATTCACCTGAATGACGTCGTTAGGTTTTAGTTGATAGGACGGGATATCGACCGGACGGTCATTAATGAGAAAATGCCTGTGCCTTACCAGCTGTCTGGCACAAATACGGGAGGGTGCAAACCCCATCCGAAAGACCACATTGTCCAGACGGCTTTCGAGCATCTTCATCATGATCTCGCCCGTTATACCCTTCCTGCGGACAGCCTTTTCGAAGACCTGCCGGAACTGAGATTCCAGAAGACCATAATATCTCTTGATTTTCTGTTTTTCCCTCAACTGGGATCCGTAGTCGGAATGTTTTCCAAGACGGCGGACCTTTCCATGCTGTCCCGGAGGGTAGCTCTTTTTCTCAAAAGCACACTTGGCTGTCTGGCACCGGCCTCCTTTAAGAAAAAGTTTCTCCCCTTCGCGTCTGCACAACTTACAAGCCGATTCTAGATATCTTGCCATAGAATATTCCTCAATCCTTTTCGATTATTCTTCGCTATACTCTGCGTCTTTTAGGAGGTCTGCATCCATTATGGGGAATGGGTGTTACATCCTTGATGGCCAGCACCTCCAATCCGGCTGCCTGCAGAGCCCTGATCGCCGCTTCCCTGCCTGATCCCGGCCCCTTCACCAGTATACTCACTTTACGCAGGCCCAGATCGATCGCTTCCTTGGCTGCAGCCTGAGCAGCCTGCTGGGCAGCAAAAGGAGTGTTTTTCCTGGCGCCCTTATATCCGATTCGTCCCGCAGAAGCCCAGGATATGACATTCCCATAACTGTCGGATAATGTCACGACCGTATTATTAAAGGTAGCCTGAATGTGGGCAGTGCCTTCTATCTCAACCTTTTCTCTTTTTTTCTTACGAGCCTTTTTTGGAGCCGCCAAAGGAATCCTCCTTTATTCTATCTATTACTCTAATTCACTATTTTTTCCGTTTTCCGGCGACAGTCTTTTTACGTCCTTTGCGTGTACGTGAATTTGTCCTCGTTCGCTGACCCCGCGCGGGCAATCCCCTGCGGTGACGGAATCCGCGATAGCAGCCGATATCCATGAGCCTCTTGATATTCATGTTGACTTCAGTACGAAGGGCTCCCTCCACTTTGCACTTGGCATCAATGACAGAACGTATTTTGGCCACATCGCCGTCGGATAGCAATTTCACGCGGGTATCCGGATTCACTCCAGCTTCCTTTAAAATTTTTCTGGAAGTGGTAAATCCAATGCCAAAAATATAGGTCAGGGCCGCTTCTATCCTTTTTTCCTTGGGCAGGTCAATACCAGCAATACGAGCCACTTTAACTCCTCTTATTTATGATTGAAAATCCTTATCCCTGTCTCTGCTTGTGACGCGGGTTTGTACAGATGACCCTCAAGACACCCTTCCTTCGGATGATCTTGCATTTATCACATAATTTCTTAACAGATGCTCTCACCTTCATGATACAATCCTTATTATTTATAACGATAAATAATTCGTCCCCGTGACAGATCGTATGGCGACAGTTCAACCGTCACTTTGTCTCCCGGGAGGATCTTAATAAAATGCATCCTCATCTTCCCTGACACATGGGCCAGTACTTTATGCCCGCTTTCAAGCTCGACTTTGAACGTCGCATTGGGTAGTGTATCCAGAATAGTCCCGTCGACTTTAATTGCCTGTTCCTTCGTCATTCTCCCTCCCGAAATCACCGTCTTCGATGCCTAGAGTCAATATTTCGGGCTTTCCTTCGGTGATGAGTATCATATGTTCAAAATGGGCAGAGGGCAAACCGTCAACCGTGCGTACTGTCCATTTATCATCCATAAAGACCACTTCATGCGATCCCATATTGATCATGGGTTCGATCGCTAAAACCATTCCCGGCTTCAATATGGGCCCTGTTTTTGGAGGCCCGAAATTGGGTATCTGGGGATCTTCGTGCAGTTGTTTCCCTATACCATGACCCACCAGTGCCCTGACCACGGAAAAACCTCTGGATTCAACATAAGTCTGAATCGCATGGGAAATATCCGTAAGCCGGTTGCCCGATCTGCACTTCTTGATCCCGCGGTAAAGTGCAATACGTGTGGCTTCCATCAATTTCCTGCGATCCCCGGATATTTCTCCCACTCCATAGGTTTTCGCTGCATCGGAAAAATACCCGTCCAGTTCCACACCCATGTCCAGACTGACCAGTTCTCCTTCTTTCAGTATCCTTTTACCGGGTATTCCGTGTACAACCTCACTCTCAACGGATATGCAGATCGTGGCCGGATAACCCCGGTACCCTTTAAAAGCCGGCCTTCCTCCCCCTCCCCTTATGATTTCTTCTGCAAAGCGGTCCAATTCCTCGGTTCTGATACCTGCCCGGATCTGATTCTCCAGCTCACGGAATGTCCGGACGAGAAGCTGGACACTTTTATTTATTTTTTCTACCTCTTCTCCGGATTTAATCGGAATCATGGACGATCCGGAGAGGGTATAACTGTCTCAACGATACGCTGATACACTTCATCCATGCTGCCAACACCATCCACCGGAAGCAGCATCCCCAGATTTTTATAATAATCGATAAGAGACTGTGTGCTCCGCTCATACACATTTAAACGATGCCTTATGGTTTCCGGTTCATCGTCCTTGCGCCGTATGAGCTTCCCCCCGCACTTTACACATGTCCCTTTTCCGCCTTCCTTATTTCCCATATCAATATTTCCGCAGGACTGGCATATTCTGCGCATGGAAAGGCGTCTGATGATTTCCCGGGCAGGCACTTCAATGGAGATCACACCGTTCAGTTCCATTCTCAGTTCTTTCAGCACCTCATTCAAACGCTCTGCCTGAACCTGCGTCCTTGGAAAACCGTCCAGTATGAACCCCATTTTGCAATCGGATTGACCCAGCCGCTCCCTGACCAGAGAGACCATCAGATCATCGGGGACTAGATCCCCTTTTTCCACGTAGGACTTCACCTTTTTCCCGAGACCGGATTCCCTGCCCATGGCCTCTCTTAACATATCCCCCGTGGATATATGAATCCATCCGAATGCGCCGGCCAGTCTTTTAGCCTGCGTCCCTTTCCCAACACCCGGGGCTCCCAGTATGACCCATCTGTTCGCCTTCACAGGATTGCCTTCTCCTCTTTCATGATCTGCGGCCCCGAATGCGTCCGGTTTTCATGAACCCTTCATAATGCCGCATCAGCAGATGGGACTCGATCTGCTGCAAAGTATCCAGAGCCACTCCCACCATGATGAGAAGGCTTGTGCCACCGAAAAAATCTGAGAATGAATCAGATACATTTATGTATTTGACCACAAAATATGGCATGATCGCGATAATTGCAAAGAACAGGGCTGCCGGCAGCATGATGCGTGAAAGCACATGATCTATATATTCTGCCGTTTTTTTGCCCGGACGGACACCCGGGATGAATCCTCCGTATTTCTGCATATTGTCCGCCACATCCGACGGATTGAAGGCTATGGCTGCATAGAAATACGTGAAGAAAAGAATGAGCAGTCCGAAGAAAATCCAGTATATTGGCGAATTCAGATCGAAATAACTCAGAATATTCTGAATGAACTCGCTTTTCGGGAACAGCTGCCGCACGGTCTGGGGCAGGAACATCATGGACTGAGCAAAGATGATCGCCATGACTCCAAATCCTGAGACCCGGATGGGGATGTACGTGGACTGGCCGCCGTATACCCGCCTTCCAATGACCCTCTTGGCATACTGCACAGGAATCTTCCGCGTGCCTTCAGTGACCATGACCACTGCAGCGATGATCAGAAGCAGGACCGCAATAATGAAGATCTCCATCACGAACGACCGGTTTCCGCTGACCACATACTGCAGTTCATCGAGCACAGCCACAGGGAATCTGCCGATGATTCCGATGAAGATGATCAGCGATATCCCGTTCCCGATCCCTCTTTCCGTGATCTGCTCGCCGAGCCACATGATGAGAATGCAGCCCGTACAAAGAGTGACCATTACCAGAAACCGGAAACCCATACCCGGATTGGGTACCACGGCAAGTCCGGACTGCGGGGAGATCAGGCTTTCGAGAAACACACTCGCTGCCAATCCCTGTATGGCGGAGATAGCGACCGTACCGTACCGCGTCAGCTGATTGATCTTCTTCCGTCCCTCTTCACCCTCTTTCTGCAGCCTCTGGAAATAGGGCACCACCGCACCCATCAGCTGAATCATGATTGAAGCGGAGATGTAAGGCATAATCCCCAGGCCGAAAATCGCTGCCCGTCTGAAAGCACCCCCCGCGAACATATCGTAGAGTCCGAAAAGGGTGTTCTGGGCCTGCGAAAAGTATTCTGTCAGTGCCGTGGCATTGATCCCAGGCGTGGGGATATGGCTCCCCAGCCGGTAAATGACGATTATCCCCAGAGTAAAAAGGACACGGTTTTTAAGATCCGGTATCTTGAAGATACTTTGAAAACTCTTCATCATAGGCGTATCGCCTTTCCACCTGCTGCTTCGATCTTTTCGACCGCTCCTTTGCTGAAAGCATGCGCACTGATCTCTACGGCTTTTTCCAGTTCACCGTCAGCTAAAACCTTGATGGGTTTACCTGACTTGCGGATAAGTCTCGCTTTGATAAGGGCTTCAGGACCGATCTTGCTTTCTTTGATACGGTTTAATTCGCCGAGATTGACGATTTCGTAACGCCTGACTTCTAGAGGTCTGAATCCCCTCTTGGGGATCCTTCTCTGAAGCGGCATCTGGCCGCCTTCGAACCAGGCTCTCACTCCTTTGCCTGTGCGGGCTAATTGGCCTTTACTTCCACGGCAGGCTGTCTTTCCGTGTCCGGAACCCGGCCCGCGCCCCACCCGTTTGTTCTTTTTCCTGGCGCCTTTTGCTGGAGTAATCTTACTTAAATCCATATTTTCCTCGTTGCATCCGTATTAATCAATTTCTTCCACTTTCAGAAGATGAGACACTTTGCGGATCATACCGCGGATCTGCGGGACGTCCTGATGGACCACAGTGTGATGCAGACGATGCAGACCCAGTGCCTCGACTATACGCTGCTGTTTTTCGCCGCGTTTAATTGCACTGCGAATTTGTGTGATTTTTAATTTTGCCATGTTCTCCACCTATAAAGCCTATTACCTGCTAAAAAATCTGTTCAAGAGTCTTTCCTCTTTCCCTGGCAACACTGCGGGCATCCCTGAGCTGAAGCAGGCCTTCCATGGTCGCTTTCACTACATTTTGAACATTTTCGGATCCCAGGGATTTGGTCAGAATATTCTGCACACCAGCGG
>CAYXFJ010000124.1:0-9061 GCA_964464265.1 uncultured bacterium | reverse complement strand
CTATGTGATACTGACAGATGAGATCGTCAATAAGACAGGGCGCACCGGCGGCACCTTTCTTCACACGTCCCGCACCCGTCCCAGCCACGTGAAAAAGTCCGAGGTACCGGATCATCTGAAGAAATCGTATTCACAGGATACGAATGATCTTACAGATGAAGTCATACGCAACCTTGAATTCCTCGGAATCGACTATCTCATCCCGATAGGCGGGGACGACACTCTGAGCTATGGCGTCCATCTTCATAAAAAAGGCATCAACGTGGTAGCCATTCCCAAGACCATGGACAATGATGTGCCGGGTACCGATTACTGCATCGGTTTCAGCACCTGCATTTCAAGAACCATAGATACGGTCAACTACCTCAGGACCTCTGCAGGTTCTCATGAGCGCATTCTCGTGCTCGAGGTCTTCGGACGGTACGCCGGATATACTGCGATGCTTCCGACCATGGCCGGATCTGCCAACCGCTGCGTGATCCCTGAGCATAAATTCAACATGGACCTTCTTGTCGAACTGCTGTCCGGTGACAGGATGAGAAATCCAAGCAGGTACTCGATTGTCCTCGTATCCGAGGGAGCGATGTTCGAGGGAGGCGAGATGATATTCCAGGACCGCAGCACGGATGCCTACGGACATCAGAAACTAGGCGGTATAGGGGATGTCGTATCCAGCGAGATTAGAAAACGCTCTCCCAAATTCAATAACGGAAAAAGCGTCAATACGATCAGCCAGAAGCTGGGTTACATCGTACGCGGCGGGAATCCTGATGCCATAGATTCCATTGTTCCCATGGCCTACGGGAATCTGGCTCTCGATCTGATCATGAAGGGTGAATCCGGAAGACTGGTGGTGCTCAAAAACGGCAGATATGACAACGTGCCCCTGGACATCATCACCAGCACAAAGAAACTGGTCAACGTGGATCTTTTCTACAACAAGGAGCGGCTGCGTCCGTTCTATACCAGCTTTCATCACAAGCCGCTTTTCATCATGACATCGGACCTCTCCTGAAAAAATCATTCAGGAGGATATCCTGCATCACAGGTCTGCGTTGCCGTTTAAAAATGGTATCTGAAGGCCAGCCTTGGCTGGAAACGTTCCTGAGGCCGGAACTGCTGCAGGGCTTCATCCCATTTGAAACTCCAGATGTAGTCCAGGTAAAGAAGAAGAAAGGGTGTCATTTTGTAGCCTATCCCCACGCGTGCCAGTGATCTGAAATCCAGAGTGCTTATATCCCTGAAAGTACTGATTCCCCGTTTATCATAGCAGGCTTCCAGCGCGAGGAAAGGGATGGATTGTGACAGTCCTGCCCCCATGTGCAGGTTCCCGCTCTCATTCTCATTGTCCATCATCTCAAAAGAACCCACCACCTTTATCAGGTGCAGAAAATCGGCATACAGTCCCGCATACCAGCCGCTGCGTTTCCCTGTCATCATTGGCAGAAGCATTTTCTGGCTGACACGCGTGTTCTCCATGACAGGCAGGTACTCCTGGGGGATGCCCAGAGTATCTCCGCCCAGGGATTCATAGAAATCGATCATCTCTCCCATTGTGGAATAACCGAGCACATCATAAAAGGGTCCGAAATAACCTGCAATGAACTTCTCTCCGAGAAAGCGGCGTTCGAGATTGACCCCGACATTGATCAATCCGAAAAGACCGTTCAGATCCGTCCGTAAACCAGCCGTTTTTCCGCTGCCATACCCTGCAATTTTTGCGTAATCCGCATAGAGGATCATATCGAAGAAACCGGATTTGATCACCGGAAGTTCTACATCCACACCCCATATGGACACCCTGTCTTCCGTTGTCCCTTTCCATGCGTCCGGATCCAGATCTGTCGCATAGCTCGCACCCAGAGCAAAATTCTTGATCACAGGAACGGCGCTCCTGTGCAGCGGCCGGTAATACATTCGTCCGGCAATAAGCCCCCACCGGCCAAGAGTGTTCGTCATGCTTTCAAAACCAAAACTTCCGAAATCGATATCCAGTACGAGACCCTGTTTGCGTTCATCGTAATTGAGTTGATTGTTGAAGTAATTGATTATAAATCCATGACCGAGACGCTCCGCATCAAGAGCACCCATGCGGGTATACAGCCTGTCACCTTTGTGTCCGTACCGTAAATACCGGATCAGCCTTGCATAGTCCGAACTTGTATTCCAGTCCTGCGCCCTGAGACTGCCTGTTTTCGTGTTATACAGAAGCTGTACCCCGATCCCCATGCCGAATTTGCCTATGCTGATATCAGGCTGAAACGAAATTGAGTAATACGCCTGATTATCGATCCAGGCCATACCCAGACCGGCATCCAGTGTACTGCCTTCCTGAGGAGGATAACCTGACCCTTGCGCATATCCGGCTCCCACGCCCATGATCAAAAAGACAATCAGTACATTCTTCATGAATGTTTCCTCCTGATAATACCGTTCTGTTCTTTTCAGGACTCCCTCATCCTGTCCTGGTTCCCTGTGCTGCCCTCTGCATAACTCCTGAGCAAAGCGATTACAGCATCGGGGTCCGTTAATTTGAAGATTTCCTGCTTGAGGCTGGAACTTCCCGGCAATCCTTTCAGATACCAGCCCAGATGCTTGCGCATCGGCTTCACTCCCCTCTCCTTACCCTCCAGGCTTATCACAAGAAGGTAATGTTCAATACACACTGCCATGCGCTCCTTTATGGACAGTGCCGTTGTTTTCTGCCCGGTATTCAGAAAATGGTCCAGTTCCCGGAAAATCCAGGGCCTTCCCATGGCCCCACGCCCCACCATGACAAGGTCACATCCTGTCTCATCAAGCATCCTTTTTCCATCTTCCGGCTCCAGGACATCGCCGTTCCCGATGACCGGAATGGAAACAGCCTCTTTTACCGCCCTGATCAGACTCCAGTCTGCCTTCCCGCTGAACTCCATTTTTCGGGACCGCGGGTGTATCGTGACTGCACTCAGCCCCTCCTGTTCAAGTATATGAGCCGCCTCCACTGCCACAGGAAGGTCATCATTCCATCCGCTCCTGATCTTGGCGGTCACGGGGACATTCACTGCCTTTACCACCATACCTGCAATCGCTCCCAAAAGTCCGGGTTCCCTGAGAAGGGCTGCACCCGCCCCCCTCCCGACCACCTTCCTTGCGGGACATCCGAAATTCAGATCGATCAGGT
This sequence comes from uncultured bacterium, assembly GCA_964464265.1. GTDB lineage: Bacteria > Zhuqueibacterota > QNDG01 > QNDG01 > DSAB01 > CAYXFJ01. Next base: position 5,898 of record CAYXFJ010000124.1, on the reverse strand, counting down.
CCGGTTTTATTTCTTCTGCTGTCTTTGCAGCCACTGCCATGACCTTGGGATCGTTCCCGAAAATTTGAATACCCACAGGCCTCTCTCCCTCCTGAAAAGAGATGAGCTCCAGCGTCCTGCGGTTCCTCCTGATCAGGCCATCGGCGCTGACCAGTTCAGTGAACACCAGTGCTGCGCCGTACTTCCTCGCCATGCATCTGAACGTGGAATCCGTCACACCGGCCATAGGGGCGAGAACGAACCTGCCCTGTAATTTATTCAATAGTTCCAAGGTAAAAGAAATATACAGCTTACAGGAAGGACTTGCAAGGTATTTTAATCAACCGTCCGGAGCGATAGCCATGCAGCGTTAATAATGACTTGATTTTGAAAAAATATTTTTGTATACTATTAAACTTTAAGAAAACAAGCAGACTTTGAGGTATAAGATGTCACGAAAATGCGATGTATGCGGAAAAGCGCCGATGGTCGGCAATAAGGTCAGTCATGCCCACAATCTCTCCAAAAGGCGCTGGCTTCCCAACCTGCAGAGAGTTCGTACTGTCATAGACGGCAAACCGCAGCATATTTACGCCTGTACGCAATGCATACGCTCAGGCGCCGTGCAGAAGCACGTCTCCTGACATAAAGAACATTGGTTCCGGGTTCACCCGGATGTGAAACTAAACTCATTCAAAGGGCATTCCTGGAATGCCCTTTTTTATTTCCCCCCTGAATTCCGTCCGGTTTTTTCTTTCATACGGTATTTCTTTACCATCCCGCCCGCCCCTGTCTTCACGATGCTGAAAACATGCCCGCCATGGAAGGCAAAGATCCTTTCCGGAGTCACAACCTGTTGCCTGTAAATTCCTTTTGGCGTAAATACATCGTATACGAAATCCCGCTCTGAGGAATCCGTGTACACTTCGATCCACAGATCATCCCCGTCGAACAGCCATATCTTTGAAAACGCAGGAAGCCATTCCGGCTGGCCAATATCCCCTCTGTAGAGATTTTCAACAGGCTCGTACTGTCTCCCGAACTTGGATTCGAGGCGGCCCCCGCTGTCGTAAATCCTGATCTGGTAGGTGTCGCCGTACCCCGCATACAGGAGGTCTTTACCGGATACGCGCCAAACGGTCGTGGGAGTATAGGGAGACGCTCCCAGCATGATCCTCCTTCCTTCGTGTTCTATCAGCACAGGCTGGGCTGTACGGAAACGGCCGTGATTTTGGACCTCTTCCCCCCTGCTGTTGAACCTGAGGAGGAACATCTCAAGACCATTTTCAGTGAAGAATTCCCGGGAAACGGTCATGTCTCCGGAAGGGCTCATCTGCATCCGCGTGTAGGTTTGCCCCGGAAGATGAAAGGAGGTAACCGGTTCTCCATCACCTGTCCATCCCGAGACACGCGAAGGGGGACTCTCCAGGACCCAGACCGTATGATCCCTGCCAAATCCGAAATACATGGGAGACTGAAACCCGCTGTCCGGAAACCCCGAGAGGGTGTTCAGGTAGAGACCGTCCAGATTGAAGACATGAATTCCGGTTTTCCAATCCGAGACGAAGACTCGTTCCCCGTCCACTTTCACATCGTGCAGATATTCTGAACCGGTACTGTCCGGAGCCGGACGGACCGCCCAGACTTCCTCGAACTCATACTGGATCCGGCCTTCTCTGGGGAAAAGAGGGTTCGTGCAGACCGGAGCGCCGTCCTCGGTCGTGATAACCGCAGGATATTTTTTCTTTGCACATTGCACGATCAGTACAAGAATGACGGATAGAAAAAGAAATCGTAAACAGCGGCCTTTCAGCATATGTATCCTCCGGATCTCAAAATGCATTCGTCGCATTCACTGCAAATCAGGATTTCTGCGGAAAGATGACCTCGAACCTCGTACCGCCCCTGGTGTTCAGGTCCAATTTTCCCTGAAGCTGCTCCTCTGCCAGGATCGTGATCAATTTCAATCCCAGCGACTCTGTTTTATGAGGATCGATTGGCTGTTTGAAACCAACGCCGTTATCTCCCACGGCAAGACAGATATTCCGGTTTTTCTTTGAGAGAGAGATCCGTATTTTCCCCTTCCCTTTGTACCCATCAGGAAAAGCGTGTTTCAGGGAATTGGTCATCAGTTCATTCACGATCAGGCCGCAGGGAATCGCCTCATCAATGTCGAGAGAGACAGGTGTCAATCGCAGCTGCAGGTCTATCCTTATCCCGACGATTTTATAATTGTGCATGAGGTTATGGGTCAGCCTCCTGATGTATTTAGCGAAATCGATCTTCGTAATATCCTTGGATTCGTACAGCTGTTCGTGGACCATGGCCATGGACCGTATGCGCTCCTGGCAGTCGCGGAACATGTCCTGGTATCTTGGATGGTCTACCTGTATGGACTGCAGCCCGAGCAGGCTGGAGATCACCTGAAGATTGTTCTTTACCCTGTGATGGATCTCCTTGAGAAGCAGCTCCTTCTCCCGCAGTGCAGCCTTGACCTTATCCTCCGTTACCCTGTGCCCCAGTATCTCCTTCTCGAGCTTCCGGTTTGTTTTTTCCAGTTCCCGCGTCCGCTTCCTGACCTCCTTTTCCAGCTTTACGTTGTACTGCTTCAATCCCTCTTCAAAGAGAATGCGCTCTGTGACATCCCTGAAAATGCCTTCGAATTTTACGATCTCTCCCTTTTCATTTCTATGAACATGCGCTGTGACCTCTGCGTGGAATTTTTCCCCGTTCTTCCGCTTTCCGGAAACCCTGAAATTTTTCAGGTTTTTACTGTCTTCCAGCTCTTTTTTCATTTTCTTCTGATCTTCGGGATCCACGTAAAAATTGGTAAGATCGTAGTCCGAGTGGATCAGGGCTTCCGCACTTTCATACCCGAGCATACGGGCCCCTGCCTGATTGATGAAAACGATCCTTCCGTGTGGATCCAGCCGCACAACGCCGTCCCACGTCGCATTGAAAAGCTCCCTGTACTCGTTGGATTCTTTTTTGAGCAGCACCTCCCGCCTGAGCACGCGTTTGAGTCGGGAATAGAAATAATAGAGAACGAGAATGGCGATGGCGAGGAAGAAAAAATTAACGAAGGCTAAGAGCTGAAGCGTCTGACTGTTCACTTTCCATCTCCTCCTCAAGAAGCTTATGGATGATCACGAGCCAGCAGAAAAGGATAGCCATGTCCAGGAACCCTCCATATCTCCAGAGCAGGGGAGGCAAGGCATCGTAAAAACGGAACAAACCGTATTTCAGGACGGTCACAGAAACGGACAGTAGGATCCAGACCTCAAGGGGGGATCTTGACGGTTTCAGGATCACCATGATAAGAATGATGAAAGAAAATATCAGAATGGGGATTTCGGTCACACCGCTCAGAACGAAAAGAAGCTTGACATCATACTTGAAGAGGAAGACGATGAGGCTCATGCTCGCCTGTAGAAAATTGTTCAGGAATATCAGGACCACACTGAAAAAATACAGTCTGAAAATGCCGGCGTCCCTGACGGTTCTGGTCCCCTGGTTCCTGTACCTGTACAGGAACCAGGCCATGAAAAGACCCGTGCCTGCCGAAAGATAAAAGACAGGCACAAGACCAAAAGAGCTGAACCGGGTGATGAGAAGGATGTCCAGGGTGAAGAAGAGAACGAAAACAACGGGGAAAAGCATCCTCTGCTCCTAGCAGAAAGCGACGTACGGGCAGTATGGACACCATCTATGACCGTCGCCTGTTCCCAGGCAGGCAGGCCTTCCCTCCGCATCCCTCTGTATATTCATGTCCACGAAGCTCTCAAACATGCCTTTCATGAACTCGTTCCACAGCAGGTCCAGTTTTGCGTCGTCTTTTTTCTTCATGATGCCCTCCTTCAATGAGGTTGACATGCAGTTTTGCAGCAGAAACTTAAATGTAAGTGGAATATAATAATTCTGTCAGGATAAAACAAGGCCTTTTCTTCACACCTTTTTCCCTTGCATCTGTCATAATTTCAGATAAATTCCTATCTGCAGGAAAAATAATTTTCCTCCGGAGAAATCCCCATGGAGCCACGTAACGGAAAAAACAACATCCGCACTTTCGCGCTTGCATCCTTCCTGAACGATATGGGATCGGATATGATCTACCCGATCTGGCCCATGTTCGTGACCTCATACCTGAATGCCAGCACCTCTCTTCTCGGCTTCATAGACGGACTGGGCGAGGCTATCGTTTCCCTTTCCCAGGCGCTGTCAGGATATCTGTCCGACAGACTGCAAAAAAGAAAGATCTTTATCTGGCTGGGGTATCTCTTTGGTTCATTGTCCAGAGTGGGATATGCGTTCTCCGCTTCCGCCCATCATCTTATCCCTTTCCGCATTCTGGACCGCGCTGGAAAAATACGGAGCGCACCGCGGGATGCATTGATCGCTGACATCTCGACCCGCCAGAACCGCGGAAAACATTTTGGTATTTTAAGAACCATGGACAATCTTGGAGCTGTCTGCGGTATTTTGCTCTGTATTCTGCTCTACAAAACACTGGGATTCAGGAACATCATGCTTCTGGCAGCCCTGCCGTCCGCTGCCGGCGCAGTGCTCATTTTTCTTTTTATCAGGGAACCGGCACACATTGACAGACCCATTTTCAAGGGGATTTCGTTCAGGGCCTTTGAAACACCCCTGAAGCGCTTCTTTGTACTGAACTCCGTTTTTTCCCTCGGCACGTTCAGCTATTCCTTTCTTCTGCTCTTCGCAGGCGATCACGGATTCAGGACCACATTTATACCTCTTCTCTACCTGATATTCACACTTACTGCTTCCCTCGTTTCCTATCCTTTCGGCAAATGGTCCGACACGGTCGGCCGAAAGAAAGTGCTCTTTCTTTCCTTTCTGTTCTGGGGGCTGACCTGTACCCTGCTTCTCGTCCGGGGCCGGTTTTTCATCCCGCTCGCCTTTGTTCTCTATGGTCTGCACAAAGGTGCCATGGAACCTGTTCAGAAAACCCTGGTTTGCGAAATGTCCCCTGAAGCATTCCGGGCAAGCAGCCTTGGAGCCTTTCAGATGGTGACCGGCCTGTGCGCGCTTCCCGCTTCATGGATGGCCGGGATTTTATGGAGCACTCTTGGAGCAACAGCTCCCTTTATGCTGTCTCTGGTCCTGACTGCCATATCTGCTGTTTTATTGCTCTTCGTCAGGGAGCCCGGAACCCCGGACTGACACCAGAGCAGACTGCACGGGAAAATCCTCCTGTCAACCCGCAATATCTCCTTCAAGTATTCCCGGTGTGCATGAATAAAAAAGGCACAGCTCTGTGAATTGATCTCACAGAACTGTGCCCCGGAATCCTCCCATCAGACGACTCAATCCAAAGGATCCCCCACCTTCCGGAATCAGAACGGCATGGTGAAGGGAGACACCCTGTTCTCGGTCATAATCCTGTTCATATCATAGGCAATGATCGTATTTTCCCCATCTATTGTAAAATCATCCATGTCGTCGCCTGCAGGGATGTAGGCAGGCACCTGCACCTGTGTACCGGTACCGCCTTCTGAAATGGCGTCATTGGTCTCGATCTCACGTTTCATCATGGGGAGACGTATACCCAGATCGCACATTCTACGGCCTTCATAGAAGAAGATCTCCTGCCGCGCAAGATAGATCGTGTAAAAGATCTCCGCCGGATCGGTCAGCAGACCGACCTGTGCTGCATCCAGACTTGTACCGGAGACCATCGGCACATCTACCGACGCACCATTCCTCGGAAAAATGAGTCCTGCAACAGCAGGTGCATCTGCATCCGCCTGAACTGTTCCGCCGGAAGGCCGGGTCAGCCGGGGATCACTATCAGCCCATGTTTGTACAAGCCTGGATTTTGCCAGCTCGATCGCATCGACAAGATGAGTGACCGCTCCAGCATTGTCCCCGTTCGAAAGCGAGGCTTCCGCCAGGATC
>CAYXFJ010000123.1:0-9077 GCA_964464265.1 uncultured bacterium | reverse complement strand
ACAACAAAGGATTTCCTTCCGGGGTCATAAGGAAGATAGGAAACCCTGCTCAGATCAAGGGCCGGGCCGACTAAATCGAGCAGCCGCTGTGCAAGTTCATGTTCATCGGTCACGGAAGCATCAGACGCCTCTTTCCATATGAGGGCTCTGAGTTTGTTAAATTTGTTCTGCTCGGCAATGAGTTTTTCTGCATTTTTCTGTTCGCTGATATCCTTGATAGTGGTCATGATTCCGCTGATGGTACCGTCCGCTCCCAGGATTTGCCTGTCCTCGATTGAAACATCAATGACGTGACCGTCTTTACGCACATATTGCCTTTCCAGCCCCTTCAGGTCACCGGGATTTGACATCTTTTGCTTGATAGCCTCCCTTGCTGTCTCTCTCTGGGATGGTACTACAAAGTCGGTGATATGCCTGCCGATCATCTCTTCCACTGTATAGCCCAGAAGTCCGGCTTCTGTCCTGTTCACACGGACTATCCTTCCTTCACGGTCGATTTCATGATATCCGACCGGCGCTTCGTCGTACAGACGGCGGTATTCTTCCTCAGATTTCCTGATCCTTTCATCCGCTTTCATGCGATCCGTAATGTCACTGAAACTGACAACGTATCCCAGGGTCCGCTTCTCTTCGTCCAGAATTGGTGCCATCTGATATTCCACAGGCAGCTGTTTCCCGTCTTTGGAAAGAAGCTGTCCTACCCGTTTGAGTCCTGTCATGTCAGAAAGCGTGACTGTCATGCTTCCAGGCTGATCTTCTGCGGGATCTGCTGTCTCTGTGTCCACCACCCGGAATACTTCAAGGAGGGGTTTACCGACCGCTTCTTCCTGATCCCAGCCTGTCACTGCCCCGGCGACCGGATTGAAAAAAATGATACAGTCCCGGTAATCAGTGGCGATCACCGCTTCACCGATGCTGTTCAGAGTCGTGGACAGCCAGCGTTCATGGACCTTAAGATTCTTTTCAAGTCTGGCTCTGTGCATGGCCATTTCGATGGTTGTGTGAAGCTCGCGGTCCTCAAAAGGCTTTAAAAGATAGCCGAAAGGTTCAGCTGCCTTGGCTCGCTCAAGAGTCTCGTTGTCCGTAAATGCAGTAAGATAGACGATAGGTGTATGATAACGTTTCCGGATCTCCACTGCCGACTGAATGCCGTCTATTTCGCCCTTTAACTTGATATCCATAAGTACCAGGTCAGGACAGAGCTCCCTCGTCCGTTCAATGGCTGTTTTCCCATCCGCCACGAGACCCAGCACCTCATAACCATTCGCTTTCAACCGCTCGTATATCTCCAGAGCTACTATCTTCTCATCTTCCACCACGAGGACATGCGCTTTATCCATAAAAAGCTCCTGTGATCTGTCTTCTTCAGCAGTTCCCATCATTCCCCTTTCTCGGGACGGTTCTTGCATAGCACTCTATATCTTACCGCCTTCTATAAGATTCAGGCATAAACCATTCTCTTGATGACATCACGAAACTTTTCCACCTGGAAAGGCTTCCTGACCAGACAGGAGAGGGAGGGATTCCGCATCTCTTTTTTCAGCCACTTCTGAAACTCCGGATTTTCCGAATATCCTGATATATAAACCACTCTCTGGTCGGGATTGATGTTACGTATCTGTTCCATCATCTCTGAACCTGTCAGCCCGGGCATGCACAGATCGGAAATGACCAGTGCTGGATTGAGTTTCCGGTACAGCTCCAGGGCTTTCCCCCCGTTAGTGGTACCGTATGTTTCCATACCGATCTGGTGACAGATCCTGCGAATAATGTCCACGGTCTCATCGGAATCGTCCACGATCAGCACCCGGGGTTTCCCGGATTTTATTTTTTCCTGATGCGGTATACGAATTCTAACCGCAGTTCCTTTGCCCACCTCGCTTTCGATATCGATGCTTCCGCCATACTGACGTATGAAATAATTGGCACTGGTCAGCCCCAGACCCGTACCGAAAGGTTCATCTCCCTTTCTTTCGCTGGCAAAGGGTTTTGTCGTGAAAAACATCCTGAATACATCACTCTGGTGCTCTCCGGGTATTCCGCATCCTGTATCGGCCACAAGAATCGTTATATACCTGTCATCCCATTCTGTTCTGACTGTCAGTTTTTTAACAGGCGAGCTGTGCATGGCATCGAGCGCGTTCTGAACTATATTCATGATCGCCTGACTGAAATGGCTGTAGATCCCCTTGACAACCGGAAGATCGGCAGCAAAATCGATCTCCTTTTCAACATTATGTTTGTAAAACAGATTGGCTTCCAGAAAAATCAGCTCTGTTCTGAGGAGGTGGTTGAGATCAATGTCCTCTTCCTTGTTTGAGTCCTCTTTCCTGCTCTTGAACATGAGATTGTTGATGATCGATTCCATGACCTCAACTTCGTTGATAATGATATCGAGTTCATGGCATTGCGAATAATCCATCTTGAGCAGCTGCGCATATCCCTTGATCCCTCCGAGCGGAGATTTGAGATTATGCGCAAGACCGGAGGCCAGAAGACCGACCTGTTCCAGTTTCTGTGCCTCCAGCAGCTGTGACTGGCTGCGTCCCAGATCTTCCAGCGTCTTTTTCAATTCAAGATTGGCCCTTGCTATGCTTTGATGCAGCTGCTCTGACCGAATCTCCGATAATTTTCTCTGGGTGATATCTTCAAGAGAAATTACAGCCAGTCTCTGCTCCCGGATAATCATAGGAACGAGGTTTGTATTGTAATAAACAGATTGACCGGAGGGACCTGTCGAAAGAACGATTTCTGTATTGTTTATCCGCTCTCCTGCTTTCATGGATCTGAGTATATATTCCCGTAAAGCGCATTTATGGCAGTCCTCAGCAAATCCGCATTTATTCGAGGGATTATTCAAAACCGAACAGCCCAGCGCTTCACCAATCTTTGATCCTACTATGTGTTCATCCATCTTCTTGAGATCGATCAGACCGGAACGGTTTATTTTGCGTATCCTCTTTCTTTCGTCAAGCACCAGAAGTATATGAGGCACAGCATCCAGAACCTTTTCCAGCTCTGTGGCGCGCTGCATCAGATGGCTTTCAATTTCCTTTTGATGGGTGACATCGCGGACAACACCAAAAAATGTGATCGCATAACCGTACTGGTCTCTGAGCATCGTGAGGTTCATCTCGACCTGCCGGTTTTTTCCGGATTTAGGAACCAGTACACATTCGAGCGGATACTTCCTGTGCTGTTCCTCGATCAGGATCTGGATGCGCAGCTGGATGTCAGGGACAGATGTCTCATCAAAAAGGGTACTGATCGATTTTGAAATCAGCGAGGAATAAGTAAAGCCGGAAATTTCCAGAAGCCGGGGATTGGCATCAACGATCTCTCCGTGGGGAGTAAAGACCACAATGGCATCGTAGGTTGAATTAAAGAAGGCCTGATACCTGTGCGCAAACTGGGTCAGGGGATCTTCAGCCTTTTTCCGTGTTTTCGGCGATTTTTTGTAGCAGGTCACATTTTCGGGCATATTTCTCCTCTTTTGGGATTACTTTTCGTTCTCCCGGTGGTTCACCGTTTTTCAGTGATTTCCTTCAGATTCTCTGTACCTTTGTCACGATATTTTCTGGCTGTACCGGAATTTTTTTCATCCTTCGTCAACACATGAAGAAGATCCGAGATCCGGACAGGTTTCTGGAGTATCGTATAATCCTCATACCTCTCGGGATAGGCGAACGCAGACAGGATAACAACTTTGAGATGTGGATAAGCAGCTGACACATGATCGGCAACCCAGAATCCGTCCAGTCCGGGCATCCTCGCGTCAATGATCATATTTTCCACCCTGTCCGCCTGTTTTTGATCGGACTTCAGGAAGTCGATGGCCTCCATTCCATTTTCCATCTCAACCACCCGGTGTCCTTTCAGTTCCAGAGCAATGGCCAGAGATCTCCTGAATCCTTGATCATCGTCAACCAGAAGCAGTTTCAAAATCGGCACCTCTTTCTTCCCGGAAGTTACTCCGTTTATATTCTATTTCTAAATTTTACCGGACACTGCGTATTTACGCTCAACTCGGACCGGAATCATTGATGTCCGTCCATCAACTGTTCAATAAAATTTACCATTTGATTGATGTTGAACGGTTTCCTTAAAAATGGATATCTCTTCAGCCGGTCAGGTATTTCAAAGGCGGAAAGAATCAGCACGGGCAGCCTGGGAAACTGTTCTTCCAGGCCCAAAATAAAATCATCGCGGGAGAGTTCCGGCATCCGTACATCGGAAACGACCAGATCAGGAAGGTGTCCGTGTTTCCGGCACTGGTCCAGTAACCGGACTGCCTGTTTTACGCTGGACACTTCACTGACCTGATATCCTTCGAATTCCAGTTGAATGGCCAGAGACCTCCTGAAGCTGTGGTCGTCATCCACGAGTAGAATATAATGCATAAAAATGCACTCTCTCTTCTCTAAAGAAATATCCCGGAAGAATGGGTTCAATTTTCATGCCAAACATGAAGAAAAAATACAGGTTTGAATAGAGCGGTAAAATCTGGTTTTCGGGGCTGATAAGGCGGCAATTATACCTGAAAGGTCTCCCCGTGACGGCGGGCAGATGCGGAAATGGTATCTTTTAAAGGTTTCACAATGAAATTGTATGCATCAAATTGCATGCCGCATCTTTTTGCTGTCAATGACCGGAAGATTGGCCCTGATGCTCTTCAAAGAGCGGCAGATGGACTTTTATGACAGTTCCCTTTCCTTCCGTACTTTTTAGATGTATTGTCCCCTCATGGGTATCCACGATCTGTTTCACGATATGCATTCCGAGTCCCATCCCCATTTTGGTGGAAAAATGGGGTTCGAATATATGTTCCGCGAGGTCCTGAGGAATACCCTTTCCATTATCCGATACTTCAAGGCAGGCCGCTTCCCCCGTTTTCCGTTTCACTGTTTTTAATTTCACGGTCACTGCACCGCCTTCATGCGTTGCCTGCAGTGCATTTTTGATCAGATTGATGGCGACCTGTTCAATGGCATCCGGATCCATCTTCACCTGTGGAAACGAGTCAGGGAACCGGATGATGATCTTGCGGGCCCATACTAGCTCAAAATCCTGATTGATAACTAAAATGGCTTTTTTTACCACTTCCTGTAAATCATGCATCCCGAACCGAAGCTGTCTGGGTCTTGAGAACTCGCGCAGGGTATTTATCGAACGGGTAAGCCTTTGCGTCTCCCAGTCGATAATGTCCATCAATTCTTTCATCCGTCCTTCAAGCGGAACCCGGTCCTGCAGAACCTGTATGGAATTGTTGATGGCTGCCAGGGGATTCCCGATCTCATGCACGATGTTCCTCGCCAGAGACCCCAGACCAATGAGTTTCTCAGACTCTACCAGTTTGATCTGTGCGATTTTCAGCTGATCGAGCGCCTGCTGGGTCTCTTCATAGAGCCCCGCATTCCATATCGCAAGGCTGATAAACTGACCGATGCTGGAGTAGATCTCTACCGATTTCTCAGTATGCTCTCCGTTTTCCTGGAGCACCATCACTCCCAGAAGCATCTTTCCTTCAACAAGAGGGACCACAATGAAGGCTCTCTCTTTCACTGTTTTTTTTGTTCCCTGGGGAGCACATACTCCAGGGCATATCTCATCCATGGAATAACGCTCCGGCCTGCCCATGGCAAGAATTTTCGATAAACCTTCATCCGTATTTAAAAAACATTCCGTCAGTTTCGGGACAATATTTTTATCCAGCCTGTATGACACCTGGTAACTCAGCTTTGCGGTCTCCTCTTCTAACAGAAAGATCATTCCGCCCGAGATCTCCTCAAGCCTCACGATCTCCTTCAGGGAAGCCCTGAGAATTTGTCCGATATTCAGGCTCTTCCCGACAGCCCTGGCCACACTGTTCAGTATGATGAGCTGAACATTGCGCTTCTGAAGCGCGATCTCCATTTCCTTGCGCCGTGTGATATTCGCGAACGTGGTAAAGACCATATGCGGATTGGACGCCTGATATGCAAAAACGGGAGTCGCATTCACGAGAAGCCACTTCACTTTTTCACCCGGGGACTTTATCCCCATGACCACATTGGAAACATTTTTCTTTTTACTGAACGCCATGTACACAGGATGTTCGGTCTCTGAAAAAGGCTGGCTGTCCTCCTTGACCGCTCCGGACCAGATATCCGTGTAAGAAGAAAGAGTCAGGTCTTCATGTGTTTTCCCCAGTATGCGCTCTGCAGCGGGATTGGCACTGATCATCTTCAGGCCTATGTCATAATAGAGAACACCCTGGGCCATGGTTTCAAACAGGCCGCGGAAACGGTTCTCATTCTCTCTGAGCTTCAAATCCATGCTGTGCTTGTAAAGAGCGATCTCAATGATGCTGTTCAGTTCGCGGTCGTTGAATGGCTTGAGGATATATCCGAAAGGTTCGGTGACCTTCACCTTCTCCAGTGTGGCATTGTCGGCATAAGCTGTCAGATAGATGACGGGTATGGATAAACCGGATCGTATTCTTTCGGCTGTTTCAATACCATTGATTTCCCCCCGAAGGACGATGTCCAGCAGGATAAGATCCGGCAGATGTTTCCTCGCCAGTTTAACAGCCTCTACACCGGAAGAGGTCGTCGCGCAGACACTATAACCGAGTTTGATCAGGCTTCGTCTTATGTCTTCCACAACGATGGGTTCGTCTTCGACGATGAGAATGCTGGCTTTTCTTTTCATCCGGATTCCCTGTTCAGGAACGTACATGGGTATGAGGGCTGTCTCCCTTTCATCTTATGGTCTCAGTGCCCATGTATTTTTTCAGTACCTGAGGGACCATAATGGACCCCTCACCGGTCTGGTAGTTTTCCAGAATGGCAATCACGGTCCTGGGCAGGGCTACGCCGGATCCGTTCAGCGTGTGCACGAATTCCAGTTTCTCTCCCTGAGCTCTGCGGAATCTTATGTTCATCCGTCTCGCCTGAAAGTCCTCGAAATTGGAACAGGAAGAAACCTCCAGCCATTTATCGATACCCGGAGCGTAAACTTCAATATCATAGCATTTGGCCGCACTGAAGGAAAGATCTCCTGTGGAAAGCAGCACCACCCGGTAAGGGAGATCCAGGAGCTGGAGCACTTCTTCTGCATTGACGAGCAGGGTCTCAAGCTCCTCGTAGGAAGTCTCCGGGTCCACGAATTTGACCATTTCCACCTTATCGAACTGGTGTATGCGCATCAATCCCCTTGTGTCCGCTCCATACGATCCTGCCTCTCTCCTGAAACAGGGCGTATATCCTGTCAGATAAACAGGGACCTCGCCTGCCTTCAGGATTTTATCCCTGTACAGATTGGTAACAGGCACTTCAGCGGTCGGTATAAGAAAGAGATCGTCTTTCTCGATCAGGTACATGTCCTCTTCGAGTTTAGGCAGCTGTCCGGTCCCGAACATCATTTCCCTCTTCACGATGGAGGGGACCCAGACCTCGCGGTAACCATGCTTATCAACATGCAGATCAATCATGAAGTTGATCAGAGCCCTCTGGAGTCTTGCTCCCCATCCCGCATAGGCAACAAAATTCGATCCGGAGAGCATGCTTCCGCCCTCAAAGTCGAGTATTCCCAGGCCGGTGCCAATGTCCCAGTGCGGTTTCACTTCGAAATCGAACTTCTGGGTCTCACCCCAGGTTCTCACCACCTTATTGAACGAAGCGTCCGGCCCGACCGGGACCGATGAATGGGGAATGTTGGGGATAGTGAAGAGGATACGATTTATCTCTTCCTGCACCTTTTTAAGGGAATCGTCCAGGTCTTTGATCTCCTGGGACACCTCCCTCATTTTCAGCACAGCAGGCTGATTATCCTTCCCCTCTTTTTTGAGTCTCCCGATCTCTTCAGAGGCGCGGTTCCGTTCCGCTTTCAGCAGATCCGCTTTCTGGATGAGATGACGCCTTTCGGTGTCCAGGGAAAGAAGACGGTCCAGATCCACGGAAGCACGCTTGGCTTCCATTCCCTTTCGCACGTCATCCGTATTTTCCCGGATATAACGAAGATCCAACATGCCTTTCCTCTTTATCCTGTTTTTATGTTAAACTGTGATCAGCAGCCTTTTCCGGAACTGTACATTGCCCGGTATCTCTTGAAGAGATGAGAACCTGCGATCCATCCTTTCACTGCACAAACGAAAGGATCTCTCCTGCAATCCGTTGGATCACTTCCTCCTTCAGTTCCGGATACATCGGCAGAGAGAGTATCTTTCCGGAGACTTCTTCTGCCACTGGAAAAGAGCCCTCTTTTTTCTTCTGGATCCTGTAAGCCTGCTGCAGATGAAGCGGAATGGGATAATGAATGGCGGAAGCGATGCCCGATTTCTCGAGATGGCCTCTCAGGCCGTCCCTGTTCTCCGCACGGATCGAATACTGGTGGAACACATGCGAATGGGCTTCGAGAGTGACGGGGGTGACCACCGGAGAATTTTTAAGAAGCTCGTTATAAAGAGCAGCCCTGTCCTGTCTGGCTTCGTTCCACCCGTCCAGATATTTCAGTTTCACGTGGAGTATCACAGCCTGCATGGCATCCAGCCTGCTGTTGATACCGAGAACGGTGTGCACATAACGTTTATCTGACCCGTGATTGCGGATCATGAGCAATTTTTGGGCGAGCACTCCGTCAGAAGTCAGAACCATGCCTCCGTCACCGTAAGCGCCCAGATTTTTGGAGGGAAAAAAGGAGAGACAGCCCATATGGCCGAGACTGCAGGTCTTTTTGCCTTTGTACTCCGCACCCACAGCCTGGCAGGCGTCCTCGATCACAACAAGGCCGCGCTTCTCCGCGATTCTGTTTATTTCGTTCATTTCAGCGGCCTGCCCGTAAAGATGCACCGGTATGATAGCTTTCGTTTTCCGGGTGACTGCCTTTTCGATAAGGTTTTCGTCAATATTGTACGTATCCGGCCTTATGTCCACATACACGGGTCTGGCTCCCAGAAGGAGGATCACTTCCGCGGTGGCCGCGAACGAGAACGGGGTTGTGATCACCTCGTCTCCCGGTTTGATGCCGATGGCCATGAGTGCCATCATCAGTGCATCCGTACCCGAAGCGCATCCCACGGCGTACTTCGTGCCGCAGTA
>CAYXFJ010000122.1:0-9171 GCA_964464265.1 uncultured bacterium | reverse complement strand
ATCCATATTACTCTCGTTCCCCAGAAAAACAGGAGTCGCAGCAGCGAAGAGATCGCCAATGAGATTCGCAGGAAATTAGAGGGCCTTCCAGGTGTGACCATCAGGTCTCGTTCAGGCTCGGGTATGTTTATGATGAGAATGGGATCCTCCTCAGGTGATAATATCGCGGTGGAAGTGCGGGGATATGAGCTCGATACTGCGCAGAGGCTGGCTCAGGTGGTGAATCAGGCAGTGCAGCGCGTAAGGGGGATAACGGATACACAGATCAGCCGCCGTGAAGGCAGTCCTGAACAGATCATCCGTATCGACAGGCAGAAGGCCGCGGATCTCGGTCTTTCGGTATCGACAATCGGAGATGCACTCGAAACAACTTTTGGAGGAACTCAGGCTTCCTATTTCCGTGAGAGCGGAAAGCAATACCGCATACTCGTCCGTCTGAGCGAGGAGGACAGGAAAGATCTTGATGATCTTCTGGACCTGACCGTAGTCAATGCCCGGGGACAATCGGTAATCCTGCGCAATGTGGTCCATGCTGTATCGCAGGAAGGACCCATGAACCTCGAACGAAAAGACCAGGAGCGTGTCATCACCATAAGCGCCAACTACACAGGCCGGGATATGGGTTCTGTGATATCCGATATCCGGAAGGAATTGCGGTCCGTGCCTGTGCCCAAAGATTTCGCAATTCTGTTCGGCGGCGATTATGAAGAGCAGCAGAAAGCCTTCCGTGAGTTGATGTTCGGTTTCATCCTCGCCCTCTTCCTCGTATATCTTGTCATGGCCGGACAATTCGAATCCTTCAAAGACCCTCTGGTCGTGTTATTTTCCATACCCATGGCTCTCATCGGTGTGGTTCTGACCATGATACTGACGGGAACCATATTCAGCATGCAGGCTTTTATTGGCTGCATTATGCTCGCAGGAATTGTGGTCAACAATGCGATACTCCTTGTTGACTGCTCCAACCAGCTCAGACGACAGGAAAAAATGCCTCTCCTGGAAGCCATTCGTGTTGCCGGTTCCCGCCGTTTGAGACCGATCCTCATGACCACCCTGACGACGGTGCTTGGCCTTCTTCCTCTCTCCTTCGGTATGGGTGAGGGAGGTGAAACGCAGGCTCCACTTGCAAGAGTCGTCATCGGCGGTCTTATAAGCTCAACTATGATCACGCTGGTCCTGATCCCCGTCGTGTATTCGCTTTTCGAGCAGAAGGTTCGGATTTCTGTTAAGGCGCTGAAACCCGTTTTTAAGCTTGATGTGTTGAAAAAATTGAACCGTTCAAAAACCGTTGAACAGGAAACAGAATGAAAGTATTTATTTTTCTTTTTTATACTGCGGCAGTGGCTGTTAACAGCTCAGCTCAGGTCAGGTCTGATACAAATGTGTTCCAGACAGCATCATCCGATACGCTGAGCTTTACCCTTCAGGAGGCAGTGCAGCTCGGACTTGAAAGAAATCCGGACTTTACCATACAGCGTCTCGAGCCTTCAATCATGAAATCCTACGTCGATGAACAGAGCTCTGTTTTTGATCCCAGTCTGGCACTCTCCACAACCTCAAGTGAAACCAAATCCCTGAGGTTTCTGGGAACAAAACGGGAGCCGGTTTACCTGGTCACTACCCGTACGCAGTACGATGCGATGGTCTCTGAAACACTGCCTACAGGTACAACGGTTTCTGTAAATGGTGCACTCAGTGGCAATCTATCGAATGTCTACACTGATCAGTATTCAGGGAATATCGGATTGACTGTCACCCAGTCTCTTCTCAAAGGATTAAGCATAGGTTATAATCTGGCCAGTCTCAGGAGGGCCAGGCTCGATCTGGATATCACACAGGAAGAACTGAAAGCTTCGGCCGAACAGCTCGTGTCAGATGTGGAGAAAGCCTACTGGGATCTGTACCTGAAAGCGGAAGAGATCACCATTCGCAACAATTCCTTCGGGCTGGCAAACCGGCAGCTTCAGGAAACCCTGGAGCGTGTGGCTGTCGGGAGGCTGCCTGAGCTGGAGCTGGCTTCCGTGCGCGCAGAAGTCGCTAACCGGAAGGAGGCATTGATCGACGCCCAGAGCGAATACGAACAGGCACGTCTCAATTTTATCTTTTTGCTGAATCCCAAAGAAAACGACATCTGGTCTGTCGTTCCAGTTCCAGTGGACAAGCCATTCTTTCCCGTGGATACCCTCGATGCTCTATCCGCTCACGAAGAACTGGGTCTGAAATACCGTCCGGATCTCAGGCAGGCCCGGATAATGCTGAAACAAGGGGAGATCGATGTTGTCCGCACAAGAAACGGACTCCTCCCCCGTCTGGATATTTTCATCAATGTCGGCAGAACATCCTATGCAAATTCCTTTAAGGAGGCTTTGCCCGATCTTAAAAGCGATTACAGAAACGTAGACTGGGGTGTAACATTCGATTTCCCGGTACTCGACCGTCAGGCCAGAGCACAATATTCACGGGCAAAAAAAACCAGGGAACAGATGGAACTCTCCCTGGAAAACATGAAAAGAATGGTACAATGGGATATCCGTGCCGCATATGTCGAGGTCCTGCGGTCCAGACAACAGATTGAAGCCACGCGTGCAACCAGCGAACTGCAGAAAAACAATCTTGACGCGGAACTCGAAAAATTCAGAGTGGGCAAATCGACCAATTTGCAGGTTTTGCAGGTTCAGCGTGATTTCATCTCAAGTCAGCTTGATGAAATCCGCTCCATGATCGGTTATCTGAGTGCGCTCATTGACCTGTATGTTTCAGAAGGATCGCTTTTGGAACGGCGTGGTATTCAATCGGTGAGCGGATCAGAAGAATAGATCAACCATTCTCAAATTCGATAATCACTTTTGTGCCGCCTGTTCTCTCCACTCTGAGTTTTCCGTTCAGTTGCTCCTCGGAAAGAATGACGACAAGCCTCATGCCCAAAGATTCCGTTTTTCTGATATCCACATCTCCGGGTAATCCCCTCCCGTTGTCCCACACGGCAAGTTCCGTTTTCTCCTTGTTCAGCTGTTTCAGGGAAACACCTATGATGGCTTTCCCCTGAAAAGATGGGGGGAATGCATGCTTCAAGGCATTTGATATCAGCTCATTAATGATCAGACCATAGGGTATTGCTACATCGATCCCGAAGGCGATATCCTGCACATCGATTTGCAGATCCACTGCCCTTGAATCCAGTTTGTAGATCTGATAGAGGTGCATAACCAGACTTTTTATGTATTGATTGAATGGGATTCTTGCCAGATCCTGTGAACGGTAAAGTTCTTCATGTACCATGGCCATAGCCCGGATCCGGTTTTCGCTTTCCCTGAACATATCAGAAGCTTTTTGATCTTCAATATATCTGGACTGGAGTTTTAAAAGACTCATAATGATCTGCAGATTGTTTTTAACGCGATGATGGATTTCTTTTAATAAGATTTCCTTCTCTTTTAAAGAGGTCTTGATCTTCTCCTCTGCCTGTATTCGTTCCGTGATGTCGACCCCTACACTGAGTACACCTGTAATCTTCCCGATGTTATCTTTTACAATCGTGTTTCTCCAGCTGATCAGGCGTTCTTCTCCGTTTTTGCAGCGGATCGGATTTTCATGAGAAGAGACATGAGGCATCTGTTGCAGCACATCATGAAACACTTCAGGAATGTTTGAACGATCCCTCTCCGGTATAAAGAGCTTGAACCAGTTCTTTCCTATCACTTTCTCCTTTTGATAACCTGTCAATGTTTCGGCAAACCGGTTGAATATGACAATATTGGCATGAACATCCAGAGTGATGATAATGGCATTGGCCGTATCTACAAGACTCAGAGAAAAATCTTTCTCCAGTCTAAGCCGTTCCTCCGCCTTCTTCCTCTCCGTTATATCCAGTGCGGTGAAGGTCACTCCCTCTTCAAAATTCGTTAAATTGATGGGTGTTGAACTCAGAAGAATGTCAATAATGGTCCCGTTCTTCCTTTTCCACCGGGTTTCCACAGTCCCTGTTCCGCTTTTTCCGATCTGTTTATATTTTTCTCTGCCCACAAAATCATAATCTTCCTCTGTAGGATAAAGTACTCGCGCACTTTTACCGATCAGATCTTCTGATGAATACCCTGTCATCCGGAGAAGTCTTTCATTGCACCAGCTCAGAATACGGCTGGACGCATCCTGTGAAGATCTGACCACACCAATACCGACAGGAGCACTTCTGAATATGCTCTGAAGCATGGCTTCATCTTTCCTGAACGTATCCATCCTCTTCTTCCACTGCGTAATATCATGCCCGGAGCACAGGAGTCCCGTAATTTTTCTGTGCCTGTCTCTAAGAAGCGAATGATGCCACATTATTGTTCTTTCTTCACCCTTTTTTGTCAGTATTTGTTTTTCACAGTTCTGTAAAGGTTCAATCTTTTCTTCAATAATTTGAATGAAGGAAGATTTTTCTTTATCACGATGAGTTTCAGGAAGGCATTGGTCAAACCAGTCACGGCCGATGATTTCATTCTTCCTGAACTGGAGAATATCGCATGTTGTCTGATTGACGAATGTAACAGTTCCTTTTGTATCCAGAGCAAGGAAGAGAATACCGCCATGATCTACCATATCCTTCATGGAAAAGGGCAACGGATTTATTTCTTTCTTGTTCATTTTCAATAACCGATCCCTATATTATTACAATCCGGTGATTGGTTCAGGAAATAATCTTCTTCCTACCCTCTATGCTGCTCTTTTGCTGAGGATGCCTGTTGCTGCTCCACCACCTGTCCCACGACCTCTCTCTGTTCCACTCATCTGTAGGCGGGAAATACTCATTTTTCGGATCCTTGAGTATTTTTTTAACTGCTTCCTCGGAGAGCTCGATTCCGAGGCCAGGACCATCGGGAACGGGAATAAAACCTTCTTTGTCCATAATGGGTTTTGGTACACCGGTGACTATATCATCGTACCCTGCATCATCCACATTGTGATGTTCCATGACCAGGAAATTCTCAGTAGCAGCGGCGCAGTGCACGCTCGAGAAAAGGGTCACGGGATTTCCTGCCATGTGCAAAGCCATTCCTATACCGTGTTCCATGGCCAGGTCACCGATTTTCTTGGTTTCAAGAAGGCCTCCTGCTGTTGCCAGATCCGGGTGGCAGATCGCAATAGCTTTTTTTTCGAAAAGATCCCTGAATCCTTCTTTGAGATAAATATCCTCACCGGTCAAAACGGGGGTGGTGCAAGCATTGCGGAGCCTTACGTACTGCTCCGTATACTGCCAGGGAATCATATCCTCGATCCAGGCCAGATTGAACGGATCCAGAACCCTGGCGAGTTTAATGCCATCCTCAATTCCGAAGTGCCCGTAATGGTCCGTGGCTACCGGTATCTCCCATCCCACGATCTCCCTGACGCCTGCTACATATTCCTCGAGGATCTTCAAACCCTTTTCAGTGATCCGGATGCCCGTAAACGGATGGGGCAGGTATGCGAATGTATTTTTCCCGTACTGGTCAAAAGGATTCACGTCCTGACCTCTGGGATAGGTCAGTGCACCCTCGACATTCCTGAGCAGATTGATGCTGACATCCATCTTGAGAAAGGTGAACCCGCGGTCCATTCGTGCCTTGAGCCTCTTCCCCATCTCCACCGGATCAGGACTGGACGGAGTGTCCGCATACACACGTATCTTATCCCGGAATTTTCATTTAGCAAAACAGGCGGCTAATATCATATTCTGCCAGCCAGATCCCAGCATGCCATCTCGATGGAGACCACGCCCCCTGCCTGGCGGGCATGGTTCCCGAACTGTTTGAGTTTTCGGAACAGTTTATCCACATGGCATGGATTCTCCCCCAGAATGCGGCTTTTCAGCATCAGCGTATAGGTCGGGCTCGATCCGTCCCGCACTTCACCGTATCCGGAAATCCCCTGATTCGTATCAATACGGATGATCCACCGGTTATGAATGTTGACTGCACGGAGGTCGGTTATTTTCAATGCGGACGGCTGGGAATGGGTATTCACCCGGCCTCTCAAGGCCTCCATATCTTCACCCTGTATTATTAAATCCTTACCCGCAAGAAGAGCCGCGGTCCCCCCGCCCAGATTTTTAAGCATCTCACGGCGTTTCATGATCACCTCGATTCTTCTTTCTGTGCCACCATGTGGCAAGTATGGAACCTGAAATGTTCATCCATGGCCCGAAGATGGCAGGAGCCAGTGCTGCACTGGCACTTTTCAATACATTCATGGCCAGACCCGAAGCCATACCTCCATTCTGCATTCCCACCTCAAAAGATACCGTTCTCGATGTTTTTTCATCCAGCCTCACAGCTCTCGAAAGCCAGTAACCGAGTATATAACCGGTGGTATTGTGCATGATAGCAGCAAGTATCAGAAGCCCCCCTACTGACAGCAGTTTCTCGCTGGATCTCGCTGTTATGATAGCGATAATAAAACAGATACCGGACATGGAAACCACGGGCAGGGCTTTGTCCATCCAGGAGTCCTGACGCTTCATGATCCCGCTGACCACCATCCTGGCCAGAGCTACCAGTCCGATCAGGAAGAAACCTATCATTATACCATTCTTCAATGCAAAAAATGGGCCCCACGAGCTTGATCTCAATAAAAGCCCCCCAGCAGCAAGCAGCAGACCGGCCGCTGAAATGCCTGCCAGCATACCGATTCGCTTTGTCCATGGTCTCCGGCTGTACAGGATCCTGTTGGCAAATAAACCCGCAATTATCGGAACTATGGTCATATCCAGGATAGAAAGCATCATCACTATAAAATCGATGGGAACAAGCTTTCCTGCAAGCGTTTTCATCAGGAAAGGCGTCATGACAGGTGACAGGAGAGTGGAACAGGATGTCATGGTTACCGACAGAGCCACATTTCCGCCTGCCAGATAGGTCATCAGATTGGAGGCCACACCACCCGGTACCGAGCCGGTCAGAATAATTCCGGCTGCTACTTCCGGTTCAAAAGAAAGCAGTATGGCAATAGAATATCCTGCGAGAGGCATGACGGTGAATTGAAGAACCATTCCCACAAGAACAGGAAAGGGCATGGTCAACACCCGGCTGAAATCCTTGAAGCACAGGGTGGTCCCCATGCCGAACATAATGATCTGTATCAGAGGTACTATTAGATTCCCAAGGTCAAACCCGAACCATTTACCGAACGCGGAAGGGTAGTACATGGATGCAGCCACAAATGCGAAAACCCACACAGTAAAAGCGAAGGATTTCAGTACAGGATGACCCATACAAAAAATCGCCAGTGATGAAAAAAGCAGTATCATAGAAGGTCCGGCCATCTGGCGATACCAGGCCAGAAATGCCAGCAGGACTCCCAGAAGTCCGAGTATGGAGACATAGAGGAAGAAATGTGACGGTCTGCTGTTTTTTTTCATGTTATCCCTGATGTATTCCGGGTTTGAAATCTTACAAATTTTACATCCTGCGGGCAATGTGTGAAAGGATACAGCATGGTAGCTTCAAGAACGGTTTCATCTGACTGTACTGATTTGTTCTGCCTACCAAACCCTGTCTTTGAGCAGCTTGTCCTTTTGATACGGCGTCAGGGTATTCCCCTTCTCTTTCAGCCATTCGGTAAAATCTTTTTCTATATCCTCTGTCCATTTCCTGTCAATCTCGCCTGGAGTGTATTTTCCTTCACGCAGTCTCTGGTGGCCGAACTGGTCGCGGAGCCTCACTATCTCGGATGTCTCGACAACCTCCTGAGCGAGATGGGCGGGAATAAAGATGATACCTTCCCTTTTTCCCAGCACAACATCACCAGGCATTACAGCAGCCCTTCCAATTTTGATCGGTGTATTGATACCCATCAGCATCACGTCCTTCAGAAACGAGGGATCCCAGCCTCTGTTGAACACAGGGAAATCCGGTATCTGCAGTACACTTTCTATATCTCGCGCGCCTCCGTCAATGACCACTCCTTTGCCTCCGGACTTGGTCCATATGGAATTACCAAGATTGTCTCCCAGGAGTGTACCGTCAATGACCTTGCCCATCAGATCCACCACGATCACATCACCCTTCACCACTGTGTCGATGATCCAGGAGTTCTGGGCTCCTATACGCCCCTCTTTCCTGCCTGTTTCCTGAATGACCGAATTGACATCAGGTCTTACCGGATGGAAAAAAGCGGTTACTGCGCGGCCTGCGAGCACGGGATCCGGATGGGTTATTGTCCATCCCCCTTCGAACTGGCAGATGAACCCGTGTCTGTTGCATACGGCCCATGCCTCCTCTATGGATACCTCTTTCATTCGTTCAAGCAGTTCGTCCGGAACTTTCGGCCGTCCGTCCGGAAACCGTTCCCCTTTCCACATCGGCGTGTAAAGAACCAGGTCATCCTTTGAAAATACTCCAACCTGTGCAAAAACTTTGGCCGGTTCCAGGCATATCAGAATGATAATTCCACGGAGCAGAATGTCCATGAACCTGTTCATACTACCCTCCTCGAATATTTTATTGACAATGAAATAAGGATACAGGGAAGGGAATGACTGCCACCTGATACACGGCCTGATAATAACCAGCAACTGTTTTCGTAAAATTCCTGCACTGCCTTTTTCCAGCAACCGTACTCTGTTTTTATAGTATACGTATACTTTTCAGTGGTAAGACAGGCTGAATAACGTACACCAATCTCTCACTCTACAAAGAACGAATATACTTTATCGCATAACCGTCCAGTTCTCCGCTTTTCCCCACAGAGCGGGGATCTTCGGTTTTAAGCAATTCCTTTTCCAGTCTGGCTGCCAGTTCTTTTTTAACAGAGGTCAAAGCCGGATCATCTGCAAGATTGTTCATTTGACAGGGATCACCATCTACCCGGTACAGTTCCTCAGAGGGGCGTTTACCGAAAGCAAGCTGAAACAAGAGAGGAAACTCCTCTTTTCTCTTCCAGAGCAGTGTCTTTGTAGGAGATCCGTCCGTGTCTCCGTATCCGCCTGTGGGATCGTCAGCAGGCCATGCAGGGCCGTCCGGATCCCCTGCAGGCCAGCGGTCAGGTGCCAGATTGTGTATATAGAGATAATCGCCGGTCCTTATTGCACGGACAGGATATCCCCATCCACCCTTACGTCCCCCGGGGAAATGCCTCTCCACACCCATGACCACATGATCCCGTTCAGGATCGACCTGCCCTGTCTTTTCTGACACCAGGATTTTCATA
>CAYXFJ010000121.1:0-9201 GCA_964464265.1 uncultured bacterium | reverse complement strand
GCTATACGATATTTCCCAAAGAGGATTCGGCAACCGTGATCAAGGACAAATTTGATCCCGAAGAGCTTTACAGATACGAGCGTATCCATATTGCGTTCGATTCGAGATTACTGGGTTATGTGGAGACCATGAAGCTGATGAGCCTGGGACTTCCTCCCGCTGTCCTTCGTGGAGCGCATGTCACAGGTCCCTACACCCTGGCTGCTCTGCTCATGGGTGCGGACGAGGCAGCTGTAGCCACTTTGCTCGAACCGGAACGGCTGGAGAAGATATGCCAGTTCACCACTGAAAGGATACACGAGTATGTGAGAATGCTCATTGCTGCAGGTGCCCAGGTCATCAGTGTGCTTGAACCCGCGGCAGTCATGCTCGGGCCGGTGCAATTTGAACGGTTCTCAGCCGGATTTGTTCACCACATCAACAACAGCTGCAAATATGCAGGCGTGGCTACCATTTATCATACCTGCGGAAACACAATGCACCTCATCGGGAAAATGGTAGGGTCCGGTGTGGATGCAATCAGCCTGGATTCTCTCGAAGCAGGTGTGGACCTGCCTTGTGTAGCAGAAAAGGTTAAAGACAACGTGATGGTCATGGGGAACATCAATCCTACAGGTTCGATCCTTCGAGGGACTCCAGAGGATGTTGAAAAGGAGGTCAAGGACCTGATTCAAAAAATGAGAAAGTTTCCCAACTTTATCCTGAGCACAGGCTGCGATCTACCTCAGGAGACACCTGCGGAGAACATCCGGTCATTTATGAGAACGGGAAGATGAAGCGTGTCAGTATAATCTTACAGTCCAACCGGTGGTCACCCGCTTTGGAACAGTCCTTGAACGGAACCCTGGACAGCATGACCGGCCAGAATTATCCCGACTGGGAAATGATCATTACCTGCAGTCCTCCAGAAGCATCATGTATTTCACCCGCCATTAAAGATAAGAGGGTACGGCTGATTTCCGGATCTTATAAGAACAGGGCGCAGGCTGTCAATCGTGCCCTGAAAGAGGCGACAGGTGATTATTGTATTATCGTGGACAATGAACAGGTATCGTTCCGGCTCAGCACACTCGAAACATTTGTTATGACGGGTGAACGGAATCCCGGTGCAGGGATGATCTATTCGGATTACCGCCTGATGGATGGATCCGGCAAGGAAAGAGACGTGCAGCTCCGGAACCCTGATCAGGAACGCGGGAGGGATATTCATATGCTGAACCATCATCCGGGTCCCGGAAGAGATATCCATCTTCTCGACCACCATCCGGGCCGGTTGCGGGACAATATGGATTATGGCCCTATGCTCTTCTTTCCCAGAAAAGTTCTCGAGGATGTGGGCGGGCTGAACGAGCATTACCAGGCAGCAGATCTTTATGACCTCCGTCTCAGGGTTTCTTCAAAATATCCTGTGATCCATATAAATGCAGCAAGGAACGGGTACGCGTATATTGTAAAGGCAGAAGAGAAAAAACACAATGTATTCGACTATTTGATGGATTCCGGAGATGTGCAGAAAGAGATGGAACAGGCGCTGACCGAACATCTGAAAAAGATAGGGGCTTATCTGAAACCCGGGATGAACACCCGTAAAATATCCTATACTCCCGAAGAGGAGGAGAAATTCCGCACCTGTATTGCCAGCATAATCATCCCTGTGTTCAACCGCGCATTCTTCATAGCAAGGGCAATTGACAGCATTCAGGCACAGACTGTTCAGAATATAGAAGCCATTATTGTATGCAATGGAGGGATGGAAGATCACACGATTCCGGCGGTGGAAGCTTATATTCCCGGCGGAGAAAAGTACGATCCTCTCAAACCCCGGGTGACTCTTCTGGTTGAAGATATCAACAATATCGGATTCTGTATGAACAAGGGCATCAGTCAGGCACGTGGCAAATACTATATACAGCTGGATTCCGATGACCGTCTGAAGCCGGACGCAGTGGAAAAGATCATTCACGTATTCGAATCCGATCACAGGATCGGGATGGTCATCGGATCCTATGAGCTCTGGAAAATGGACGATGAGACACGAAAGATAACCAGGATGAAAGAACTGCCAGCAGTCACGCATGCAGAATGGACAGAGGAGAACGGACGCAACAATTTGCTGCGCATCAATGGCGCCGGTGCGCCCCGGGCCGCGCATATCAGGATCATCAGGGAGATTGGCGGATTCGGGATGAATGACAGGGAATTTTGCACGAATTATGGCGAGGATTATGATCTGGTGCTCAGAATATCCGAGCAGCACGGGATAGGCAGGGTATGGGAGCCCATATACGAAGTGGTCCGTCATTCAGGAGGCACAGACCATTCAATAGATCAGACGACCATTGACAGGAATGACAATGCGAAAGATCTCATGAGATTCGAAGCGATCGAAAGAAGGAAGCGGATCAATAAAATGTGAGATGACCCGGGCGTTTCACAGCTTCCCACTGGAGGAATAAACGTGGATACGAAGGATAACAAGGAACACTTTATCATTGGCATGGATGGAGGAGGGACAAAAACCGAGGCGATCCTTGTGCATCTGAATGGTACGGTAACCGGAACACGTACTGGCGGAAGCACCAATATTCAGGCTGTAGGCGGGGAAAAATTAAAGAAGGAGGTTCTCGCTCTTGCCGATGAACTGATACAAGATGCAAAGATACATGTTCAGGATGTTCTGTACATGGTGCTGGGGCTGGCAGGAGCAGGAAGAGCAAGCGATCAGCAGGCAATAAAAGCCCTGTTTTCAGGTACACCTTTTGCAGACAAACTTACTGTAGAAAGCGATGCAGTCATTGCGCTGACTGGGGCTTTCGGATTAGGACCGGGGATCATTCTGATTGCAGGGACAGGTGCCATCTGTTACGGGATGAATGCTGACCGGCAGTTCGCGCGGTCGGGTGGATGGGGTTATTTGCTGGGAGATGAGGGGGGTGGATATTATATGGGACGTGAAGCCATTATTGCCGCATTGAAGGATCTGGACGGGAGAGGAGAAAGAACCTCGATACGAGGCCGGCTGGAAAAGATGTACAGCCTAAAGTGCATTGATGAAATAATACCCATGATCTATCAGAATAAGATCGACCGGATGACTGTCGCAGGTCTGGCACCTCTTGTATTCGAAGAAGAAAAAGAGGGCGACAGTGTGTCTGCTGTCATCATTAAAAAAGCGAGTGTGGAACTGGTCAGAATGGCTGTCTCTGTTGCAGAGAAACTGAATCTGGAAAGAGAGAATATCAGGATCGCGCTGATCGGCAGTATTTTTAAACTGCAGGAATCTCTTATAGGCCATCTGAAGGACGAACTCGGTCAAAGGGAATTGCGTGTAAAACTGACCGAACCTGAAAACACACCTGCTGCAGGGGCTGCCATTCTGGCTCTGGAGAAAAGCGGCCGGAAAATCGATAAAGAGATTTTAACCAATTTGAAAAAATCATACAAATTTCCATGAGAAGTAAAGAAAAAAGCACAGCTCAGGTCAGCATCACCGAGATTCCCAGCACCATCACGGAAAATATCGATACAGAGGACGCTGCCGGAATTATGGAAATGTTCAGGCAAACGGATGCCCAGATTTTTCAGGGTTATCAGTCTTATCCGGGTCTGAGGAGCCAGGATTTTATCGGCAGCCTGGTGAAAGCGCACGACATTCTTACCTCGCATCTCCTTTATGCTAAAAGAAAAAACAAAAGGTTCAGGGTAGTCCTGTCCGGCGCAGGCACTTCAGGAAGACTGGCGATGCTTCTGGCAACATCCTTCAATGAAGGTTTTGGCCTCCTCTTCGATTATCCGGTTTTTGATTTTCTGATCGCAGGGGGGTATCGTGCATTGATCAAAGCACAGGAGGGCGCAGAGGACGATCCTGTAAAAGGAATTGAGGATCTGGAGAAAACGGTAAAAAAGGATCCGTTTCTTTTCATAGGGATCACCTGCGGCCTGTCAGCGCACTATATCGCAGGGCAGATCCATCATACGGTTTTGGAACGGAAGCAGCCGGCTTTTCTCATCGGATTCAATCCTCTGGAAGGAGCCAGGACACTGAGGCCTGAAGGCTGGGATAAAAGTTTCATGGATGTGGTCCGGAAGATGAGGGATGATCCTCTCATGACCTTTCTCAATCCTGTTATCGGGCCGGAGCCCATTACAGGTTCTACAAGGATGAAGGGGGGAACCGCCACCAAGATCATCGGCGAAATGCTTCTGTACAGCACGATTTTGTCGGTTCATCAAGAATTGAATACTGGGTGGGAAGGAATTTTCGGCACAAGCCATTCCGGTGATACTGAAACCCTGTGCAGAACCATGCTCGATGAATATGAAAGAACGGTCAGAGCTCTGTACGACAGGTCAGAATCTCTTTTGCCCGCACTTGCATTTGCAGGGGATTCCCTGAATCAGGGCGGGCATATCTATTATCTGGGAGAAGGCACAGCAGGAAAACTGGGCATTGTGGACGCTTCGGAATGTCCCCCCACATTTGGTGCGGGCTATAGTGATGTGAGGGGTTTCATAGAAAACGGATGGCGGTCATTCTGCCCTGTGTGCACGGATTTATCGGATTCCGGGCCTCTTTTTAACATCGATATGAACTATTTCGAACGTGACATCCTGCCGGAATTAACTGAGAACGACACCCTGATTTTAACAGGCACGGAAGGTTTCTTCGGCAGGTATTCATCACTTCCTGAGCTCTGTAAGCGTACGAATGTATACAAGATCCTCATCTGCAGAACATACCCGGCACATCCAAAGCATTCCAGTTTTGATCTGATTATCGGCGAAGCGAAAGACCGGGAGAAAATGCCCTTCTTCACATCCACATCCCTGAAGCTCATCTACAATGCAATTACCACGGCTGCCTATATTTTTAAAGGGAAAGTTTTTAAAAACAAGATGATTGACCTGAGAATCAGCAATACCAAGCTGTATCAACGTTCCATTCATATCATCGGAGAGCTGATGGGAGTGGAAGAAGAGATAGCAAAGCGGGCCCTCTTGAGATCGGTCTATCAAACAGACCATTTAAAAACCGCAGTACTGAATGACCCGCTATCAAGGCATGTGGCAAGGGCGGCAAAGCGTGAGAAAATCGTTCCCGTTGCGCTGGTTCTGGCCACGGGAAAATTTACTTATCGAGAAGCCTTTGCATGTGTGGAGAAAGAACATATTATCCGCAATATCATCAGGCAATCCGGAAAACTTCAGGAGGTTCGATGAGAATGAGGGTTATCCATGCTGTTATCTTCGTGCTGATTCTGGCCAGTGCGCATGCACAACAGAGGTTTAAACTGGGAGTGGATGTTTTTCTGGATGTACTGTATCCTGAATACAGGGGGAAAAGATTAGGACTGATCACGAATGCGACTGGAATGACATCAGGCATGATTTCGACCATAGACGGGCTCTACAGCCTTGAGAATCCGAAGCTCGTTGCGTTGTTCGCTCCCGAGCATGGACTCAGGGGGGACGTGCATGCCGGGGAAGAAATCACCGATGATGTGGACCGGAGAACAGGGCTACCCGTGCACAGTCTCTATGGCAGGAGCAGAAAACCTTCGAAAAAGATGCTCGAAAATATCGATGTGCTGATTTATGATATACAGGATACCGGTAACAGAACATACACCTATATCTATACGATGGCATACGCCATGGAAGCTGCAGCGGAAAACAACATTGAGTTCATTGTTCTGGACAGGCCCATTCCCATGTACGGTCATCTTGTTGATGGAAATGTGCTGGAAGAACGTTTCAGTTCCTTCATTGGACGGTATCCAATACCCTATGTTTATGGGATGACACCCGGCGAACTCGCCATGTTTTTCAATAATGAGTTCAATATTCATGCCAAGCTGACTGTAGTGCGCATGGAAGGTTACAGCCATGAAATGGATTTTCGCGACACAGGCCTGTTCTGGATACCTCCATCTCCCCATATCCCGCGGTATGAAACTGCTTACTATTGCGCAGCCACCGGAGCCATCGGAGAACTGGGAACTCTATGCATCGGTATCGGGTACACCCTTCCTTTTGAGCTTATCGGTCAGGAGGGAATAGATGGCTACAAGCTTGCCGGGGAGCTGAATTCCAGGGAACTGCCCGGAGTTTTTTTCAGACCTACGGTCTTCAAACCTTTCTATTCGGGATTCAAGGATAAAAGCTGCTCGGGTGTGCAGATACTCATTACAGACACAAAACGGTTTTTGCCATTCTCCACACAGATCCATATACTGGAGGCCGTACAGAAGCTCTATCCGGAACGTCAGTTTCTGGGCAAAGAATATTCCAGAACAAGAATGTCCGGTTTCAACAGGGCGGCAGGAACAGACAGGATCATTCGTGACATTCTGGACGGGAAGACAGCAGACGAGATCATCGGATCCTACCAGAAGGAGTTCAATTACTTTCTTCAGAAAAGACTGAAAGTTCTTCTGTACGAATAACACCTGAAACTTTTATCCCTCATTCGAAATACGCTTGAGGTGAGGCATATGAACGTGAGAAGATCGTCCGCTGTCACTAAACCGCACCGAATTAACCCTGTTTTCAGAATTGCAGTTTTTTCCTTATTTTTCTTTTTCCAGAGCCTGTGCACCCTGAAAGGGGAAGAGAACGACTCTTTCCGTAAATTCCTGTTGCAGTTCCCGGCAGAAGAACAAAGCAAGGCTCTTTCCGTATGGAAGGAATTGGACAGCACATTACCTCAGGTTCAGTCTGTGAACCCAACAATCGCCTCCGATGATATCCCGGATGAAGAACTGATCGCTCTATTGACCATTTCCGACAAAACAAAATTATTAAAAGAAATCGGGGAATTGAGAAACAGGCTTTCCATGTCTGTGGAAGAGCGCCGCACAGCCCGGCAGCAGTACCTTAAATGGAAGATGTTCATGGAGAGGATTGAAAACAGGCCTGAGCTGGGCAGGATATACATGAAATCGTTTGGGATGCTCAGTCGTCAGCAGTCTCTTGTCCGGCATATAGACAATGATGTGAGTAAGCTGGCGAAGAAGATCCAGGAAGTCCGTGTGAGTGCCTCCCTGAATGAAATATCGCTCAGTTTTACCTATACTGACTGGATCGTTATCGTGGTCTATCTTGTTTTCACAACACTGCTGGGAGCAGTCCTTGCCGGGAAACAGTCCACAATTAAGGATTTTTTCCTCGGCGGCAGAAAACTCGCATGGCCTGCAGTATGCGGATCCATCATGGCCACAGAGCTTTCAGCAGCCACTTTCCTCATTGCTCCTGCCATTGTTTTCTCCAGAGGCGGAGACATGACCTATATCCAGCTGGCTATAGGTACCACTCTCGCAAGATTCATCATAGGGTATTTCTTTGTCCCTGCCTATTATCAACGCGAGATTTATTCGCCATATGACTATATGGGAAATCAGCTGGGACCGCGGGTGAAGAACATCACGTCGGTCCTGTTCATGATAGGGGGAGTATTCGCTCAGGGAGCACGTGTCTACATCGCTGGGAAAGCGATGCAGGTGATTACAGGTACGGATATCATGACCTCGATCCTCATCATTGGCGCTGTTTCGATCCTGTGGACCACCATCGGCGGCATTACCTCTGTCATATGGACAGATGTCATACAGTTCTTTATTTTCTCATTAGCGGCTGTTATGGCATTAGTATATATTGGCATGTCCCTGGACGGCGGGCTTCTCACAGTGATTCGCGAGGGGATGGCTGCAGGAAAATTCAAAGTCATCAATCTAAATTTCAATCCCAGAGAAGCGTATACGCTCTGGTGCGGGCTTTTTGCAACTGGATTTCTCACGCTGGGCTCCCATGGAACGGATCAGCTGATGGCACAGCGCATGTTCACGTGCAAGAATCCGGTAGAAGCGGGAAAAGCGATTGTCTGGTCAAGCACGGTACTTATTGTAACATGCATTCTCCTTTTTGTGGGCGCCGGTATTTTTATTTATTACCGGTATTTTCCCATGAATGAGCTGGAAAGAGTGATCGTGGATGACGACTCCATGAAGGTTTTCGCTGTCTATATTGTCAGAGTACTCCCGCCGGTTCTGTCAGGATTTGTGATGGCTGCCATTTTTGCCACGGCCATATCGACTCTGGATTCGACTCTTGCCGCTCTCTCTCAAGCGACCGTTTCTATCCTGTATAAACCGTTTATCAGGCCTCGTGCAAGTGACAGGCACTATGTGCGCGCCTCCCGGTTCATAGTGATCCTGTGGGGCATTCTCTTAACGGTTTTTGCAGTGTACTGCCATGTTCTTGCAAGAAACTTCGGGGATCTGATCCAGTTCGCGCTTGCCATGGCAGCCTATACGTACGGGGCATTGCTGGGAACGTTCCTTCTCGCGTTCCTGCGTACGAACAGGGACGATCTGGGATTGATGTGGGGTGTGCCGCTGTCGATTCTGACGGTTTTTGCATTTAACTGGCATCAGCCTGTGGCTCAGTGGATTGTGGTCATCTGCTGTACTGTTCTTCTGGTGCTGGGATTCAAGTACTTCCAGAGACAGCCCCGGAAAGTTGCCATTATCGGAATCGGGATCGGCATTGTTATGCTGATCAGCATGGCAGTGACCGGATATACACCTGAAGGCAGGCCGGTTCATCTGGATCTCGCCTGGCCCTGGCATTACCCGATCGGAACAGCCATGACATTTTTTATCGGGTATCTTGCAGGGAATAAAAAATCTGATGTTCATGGTAAAGCGTGAAAGGAATAAAATGGCTGTTATTCGTAAATATCTGCTGCCTTTGTTCGAGCTGATATTCCTGTTGATCTTGCTGAATGGCTGTTCAGCGGTACGGTCGAATCTCGGTCAAATTCCAGTCACGGAACAGGAACTGGCTGTATGCAGGAAAATGGGCATAGACGAGAAACTTTTGCGAAAGATGAAGGCAAACCCTCTTTACAAATTCACCGAAACCGAACTTGACAGGTACCTGGGTTATTTACAGGAGATGGAACCGGATTTGAGAAAGAGGATACAGCATCTGGCACGGAAGGCGCTGGGACAGAAATACAGGATCTTTCTCCTCGGCGAATTTCCATTCGAGATTTACGATCCGGATCCGCTTTTTTCCCTGAAAGAGAGTGACTGTGTGGTCTTTGCGGAGCACATGTATGCAATGGCTCTCGCTCATGACTGGCCTTCTTTTTTTGCTTTTTTACAGCGAATCCGTTATAAGGACGGCGAAATAGGCATG
>CAYXFJ010000120.1:0-9293 GCA_964464265.1 uncultured bacterium | reverse complement strand
ATGCGCGGATGCCCCATACCCGATATATCAGGATCCGCAAGAGATGAGCGGTCCCATACCACCGCGTCGGAATCGAGGGTGAAAGACCGCACATCGCTCCATTTCTCTTCTATTGCTCCCGCATTATAGCCCACCCGCCAGAACCATTCTTTCGATCCTTTGAGCTCCGGCAGCGTGTTATAAAAATTGAAAGGGACATCCTTCACTTCTATCACCGGGTTCCGGAAATCGGCTGTTCTGGAGATCTGCAGGGTAAAAAGCTGTTTTCCGGGTATTTCAAGCGATTCGGGAATCACGTCGGGTAAATAGGTCCAGCTGAAACGGGGAGGATTCAGTTTGACGGTCTCTCCGTTTCCCGGTCTGAAATTGACATACCGGCTGTAAAATTCCCTGGGATCATCGGGGATACTGTAGCGGCCATCGATGACCACTCCCCGAGGTCTGCCGCAGCTGACAGTCAACAGGGTAAGAATGATGCTCATAAGAAGGAACAGGATAACCTTTTGAATAATATGGCCGTGACCGGCTGCAGCAGAACGCAAGGTGTTATGTGACATTTTTCTTTTTCCTTATGCAATGGATTATTGTCTGTCCGGAATAACCTCGGGCGCATGCTTACTGGATAGAACGGTAATCGATTACGATATCGGCTACGATTTTTCGTTTCTGGAGAGCCGTTTCCTTTTCGTGGACACATCCGTAAAATAGCCCTGCTGCCATCAAAATACCGAAAACAATGCGCAGCAGAAGGGATTGGGGTAATTCTGATCCAGCGAATCGAAACCCTGCACTCCACGGGCTTCGGTGAACCTGGTATAGTCGCTCTGTATCTCGAAGGAATGCAGGCCTTCACCGACCTGTATGGACAACCATCCCTTGCCTGAATCGAGCTGTGAAGCAGCCTGGCCGTCGAGCAGGATGCCTTCGAGATCAGGATAGTAAAAAGTAACCGGCGTCCCGGGAGACCGGATCTGTCCCCGCTTGTTTTCCACGTCGATGCTGATCTCCGAACCGGACTTAAAACCGATCTGTGAAGAGGATCCATGGATGAACCGCACGCCTTTGCGAACCAGGTACGACTCGAGTTTCTCTTTCACCTCCCGCCAGACCGCTGCTTTGCCTGATAGAGTGATACGGCTGAAGGCAACCTCCTTGCCATCCGGAGAACTGAGCGCATAATCAATGACCCGGTTGCCGTGATCGATCTTTGCACCGCTGGCACTGTTCAGAGCCAGCCGGTCCATAACTGCAGGCGGGTGTTCTGCATCGGATGGGAACACAACCGAGATTACACTGGCATTGCCGCCTGTGAAATTATAAGTAGAGGACAGGTATTTACCGGTGAACCTGCTGCAGTCGCTGAAGGATGCCAGGTATCCGGATTTGATTTCTGTTGAGATCGGCGGTGTGGCCAGAAAAATGGATGCAGAAACCGGATGATGACTGTAATTGCAGCCGCCGATTGACCACTCGTAATGGGTGTCTGCTGCATGACTCTCCGGATCCTGCGCGGAATTGGGATGAAAAAACAGGGTGACATTCTCAGGGTTGCCCCACACGGGCGCGCTGACTTCATCGATCAGGAGAAAATACCCATGGCTCAGGCCCTCCCTGGGATGGACAAAAATGAAATTCCGTTCATGAGATCCTATCGGGATCGCGGCGCCTGACCGTCCGCATGCATATTCAAACAGCTGCCCGGTGAATCCCTCCGTTATCCCCCCTCCCATCGTTGATTGATGATTTTTCCCGTTCATGATGAGCGTATTGGAGGACTCGGCTGTATTCCGGATCCACTCCCATGTCGCGGGATCCGGTTCACCGTACCCGTCATATCCGGAATTTCTGAGTATATGTTCACCGTACGCGGCAATATGGACGGCATTGACATCGCGGTGCGGATGGCCGGACTCTTTTGTGTTTCTGTTCCATAATGCACCGGCGAGTGCCTGTCTGTCCTCGGATGCTTCCCGGAACCATGCTCCTCCGTTGGTGAAAATTCTGCTCGGCGGCCTTTCCGCAGGCAGGGGGATGCTGTCGCACAGAAGGAAATGGAGGAGCCCGCCTTCTATGCTATTTTCTCCCAGTTCTCCCAGATACCAGGCCGCATACTGCTGGGCCTTAGGTGAGAAGCGATTCACCCTGAGCGCGCTTGCTGCCCATTCGTCCAGCTCCTTGGCAGGTGGAGAATCACCGAATGTATAGGTACGATTAAAAGGAGTGATAATATATCCCATCACATATTCGTAGAGATTCTGGAATACAGGATTGGAGTAAAACTCATGGTATCCCTGATATTCACAGATATCCATGAATATCTTTTTCTGCATCCGCTCGTCCATAAAGAGACGGCTCACCGTATAGCCCGGACCGGTCGTATAAACGCCGTCTTCGGTTGTCATGTGAAGAATGTTGTCACGGTATTTATTTTTCCATGCCTCAAAAGTCTGTGAGGCTCCGTTATGATACAGCTCTTTCATGCCTTTGATTCCATACTCGCTAGAGTTCCATGAGGTGCGATGATGATCAGCGATGAAATCACAATCGGCTTCCATAGCCCGGCGAATGTCCTCCGGGATATCATGATAAAGGATGTCGAGTGCCAGATAAGCCATGAATGCCGCATGTGCCGGCGGCACATTGTATCCATGATCTGTATGGGTCCCTTTTTCTCTGGCGATTTTATCCAGAGCCGGCGCCAGACTGTTGACCACTTTGTTTACATAAACAGACCGGTTTCCGGGATCCAGAATATAGGCGAGAGCACAGGAGCTGGCGATCACATGAGCCCGGCTGCAGGTGGTCCCCAGAGGAGATGTTGTTTGATAATACACATTCTGGACGTTGGCGATGGCTTTCGTCTTCATAGCCGACCATGGCCAGTTTTGAGCCCGGGCCTGCAGGGCGGCATATTCGGAGGTTTTCACGATCATGTGGGGATGCGTGACGCCAAGGCTTAAATCTGTCTCACCTGCAATCGCCAGCAAAATCATGCAGGCGAGCCAGATCTGGCCGCACCGGTACAAGTTTGTTTTCATGTTTCCCTCGGTCGCTATGGGAGGATAAGAAAATTATAACTGGATTGCCGGATTTTCAGATCATGGGTCACTTATCACTTATCGATTCAATGAACTGCTCGAGCTCTTTGTTCTTTAAAGCACCGGGTATTTGGTCCGTGATCAGGTTCCTCACTCTTTGTACAAAATCCTTTCTCTTTTCCGCCATTTTAGAATCCTGTCCCGATATTTCTGATACATGTTTGAGATCGGACAGCAGAACCTCCTGAAAGAGCCGTACCGCTTTTCCGGTCCAGTCGGACCGAGGATAACGGTTCAGATAATCCTGAAAAACCATGAAAGGCATGGGCCAGGATTTCATGTAGGGCATCCACATCTCAGTAACCTGAGATGTAAGAATTTCCTTTATAATTTCATTCGAATTTTGATACGGGTTAAGAGCGCAGTATTCAACGTAATCACTGTGCAGATTGAGAAGCATCAAGAGCTGTATTCGGCGCCGGTCATTATTGTCCGAGGAATCAGGAAGAGCGCTCATGATCCTGGCAGCTTGATATGCATATCCGCGGGGATGAAAATAGGGCCCTCCTTCCGTGAACTTGAATTGCACATCCTGCTCGATCCAGATATAGACCGGTTTACCTGCCCGGGATGCGGGTTCATAGGACAGCGTCTTTCCGTATTCCACAGCGGCCGAGTCCAGTACATCATAACCCGAGGATCCGGCAATCCGGACCTGTTCGACCCTGCCCAGCTCATTGACCAATAAACGTAATCTGGTCCTGCCTTCCCATCTGTTCTGCCACGCTTTCCATGGATACAGGGGCGGCGAAACGGTCTCTTTCAGTTTCGGTGGAATGATCATGGACCCGGCATCGGAGGCCCGGTCCACGATCTCACGATTTGAACAGGAAGAGAGAAATAAAGCGCCCAACAGGCAGAAAAAAGTGAATTTAACTGTATTTATCCTCTTGGATTGATTCATTCCTCTCCTTGCGGGAATTTTTAATATGACGGGTATCCCATGTATCCGTCTTAACAATACAACAGATCGGGAACTAGTTGAATTGATAACCTATTCCTATATCCGTGGTCCATCCATAATACTCACTGGCCGTCAGATAACTGCTGGCCTGCTGGAAGGACTCATCCGGTTCATTGGTGATGTTGTTGAAATTCAGGAAAAAGCTCAGATTCCTCGTAATGGTGATTTTTCCAGACACATCGAACCGGAGCAGGTCCGCAGTGAATCCGTCCAGTTCCAGCCGTTCCCCGATGGAGTACAATGTGTTCCCCTGATACAGCATCGACGCTCTCACGGAAAAAGGCCCTTTATCATACCCGACCGATATGTTCGCGATATCATTGGCCTGATCCGGCATTCTGCCGGTCCGGAACGTATCCAGCACAGAAGTTTTAACAAAGGGATATACCGGAATTTTTTCCTGAACCACGAATGATCTGGGAAACGTCGTTTCCGACCAGATATGCGAGTAGTTGGCATTGATCACGATGCCGTCAAAGGGTTTCGGAAGCCAGTGCAGATTGGTCTGCCACTCTATTTCTACACCCTTGAGCTCGGTTTTATACGCATTATTTTCCGGCTTGTCCAGAACGTAACCCTGGAGGGCCTTGTCATATCCCTCTGCCAGGGCGTTGAGAATTTTATGCCCATTCCGTTCGAAGATCAGCTCATCGATCTTTTTATAGAATCCGCCCACTGTAATCAGCCCGATGGTATTGCTGTACAGAGACAGGAACACGTCGTAATTGTTTGATATCTGGGGAAGAAGGTCCGGTGCACCGAAATAGGCCACTCTCGCATTGGCGTTGATTCTCCGCTTGGGTATCATCCAGTCCAGCCTGGGTCTTGAAAGGGATTTCGTATACGCCAGACGGATGTCAAAGAATCCTGCCGGTCTGATGCGAAAATGCATCATGGGGAACCACCGTCCGTACCAGGTCACAGCGGATGTGTCGGTCACCGCAGGATTATTAAGTTCCGGGTCGTCACCCGATATGGATCCCAGAGTTCCCTGGCGCCCGGTCAGATCATTATGCGTCCACTCATACCGCACGCCCGGGAGCAGCATGAACATACGGCCAATATTGAACTCGGTCATGATATATCCTGATGTGACCTGTTCGTCCGTTTCGAAATCATCCAGATCTGCCAGGGAACTTCCGGTATACAGCGAGTCCAGCAGGTAAGTATCCACCAGATGATTCAATTCATCGGTCAGGAAACCCGGTCCGAATTCATGCCGGCCGTCCAGCCAGCCTTCTGAACTGAAATCCGGATCGATATAATTCTGTATTGAAGACCAGCCGTTTTCCAGCAGGCGTTTAAATTCGAATCCCGGCTCTCCGTACCGGGTATGGTGCCTCTCATAATTCAGATTGGTATTGTCGAGCCGGTGATCCCGCTGGTATCTGTCCCGGTTCTTTATTTTATCCCGGATCTTACCTCCTAACTTCACGAAACCGGCCATATTTCTACTGAGTGTATACGGGATTTGAATATTGACCTGTGCCGACAGGTCGCGTTCCAGGGATTTTTCCGTAGTAAAATTTCCATTCTGCATATTTGTATTTTCCAGATTATTGTACGCCGAATTGATCAGGATATCCGGACCCATCACATCCCTGAACTGGCCCGTATCGAACCCTCCCCGTTCCCTGAAACTGATCCTGCTCACATAGGGATGCCTTGTCAGCGATTCGGTTCTTGAAAGGCGCCAGTCCATCGTGAAGAAGAGCAGGGAATGCTCTCCGGACAGAGAGTTCGACAGCACATCAATCTGTCTTTTCCGGTCGTTGAAGCGGTAATCGTTAAAATTGCTTTCTCCCTGGAAGAGATGTGTAAAGATCAACTCATCGCGATCCAGGCGGCTCAAGAAATTGCTGAACATGAGTCTGCCGCCGGGTAGCTTATAGTCCATAAGCAGGCTGAAACCGAGCCGCTTCCTGACTTCATCGCCCAGATTGAACTCAACATTACCGACTGAAATAGGGGCGAATTCTTCACCTTCTCTTTTTTCACGGGCAAGGACGTATGTTGCCGTGAACTGGTCGGATCCGCGCTGTGCGCGCTCCATGTTTCCGGTGACCATGATGCCCAGCTTCTCATCAAAATACCGGTTGCTCACGGTCAGGCTGCCCTTGTACTGCCCCAATTCAGTCCGGTGATTGTTGTACCCTGTCTGGCCCCGGAAGTTGTAACGGAAACCGCCGGAAGGTGCTTCGGCCAGCTCAAAATCTACGGTACCGCCGAACGTATCCGCATCCTTATCCGGCGTGATGGCCTTCGTGATTTCGATCCCTGAAAGTATCTCGGGTGAGATCATGTTAAGATCCACGCTCCGGTCGTCCAGATCCGTGGCCGGAATGCGCTCGCCGCCAATGGTAATCAGATTATAGGTTGGAGAGAGGCCCCGGATCACGATCCTGCTCGCTTCGCCTCCGCTCCGCTGGATGGAAATTCCGGGAAGACGTCCCACCGATTCTGCAGCGTTGACGTCGGGGAATTCCATGATCCGTTCCTGAGAAACCACATTTGTGATCGTATTGGAACGGAGCTGCTGGTTGATTGCTGCGACCTGACCCTCTGCCTGGGCTGTGATTACGACAGTCTCGCCCTCCACAACATCATAAGCGAGGGAGATATTCTGCTCCAGTGTTTGATTCGAACCGACCTGAATCTCGATCTCTTTCTGCTGATAACCGATATAGGTCGCACGAAGGGTGAAGCGTCCGGGCGGTACGGACCAGATTACAAAATCGCCATTCAGGTCAGTAGCGGCACCCATAGCCGTACCGGCCAGGTAGATATTGGCCCCTCCTAACGGATCTCCTGTGGCCGCATCTGTCACTTTACCGGCAATTTTGCCGCGGCCTTGCGATGAGACGATGGATGGAAAAATCAGTGAGTGCAGCAAAATACAGAGGGCGGCGATCAAGAATCCATTATTTCTGCGCATACAGTACTCCTTGGTTATGATCCAGGCAAAATTATTGAATTGAAGGTGAAATCAAAAGATAAGGCACTTATTAAAAAACAGGGATCCAATAAAAATGGATCCCAAATAAAAATACTTTAATGAAAAATTTAATGAAAATCAAGATGATTTTTTGTGTTTTTTTTAATTTTGACTCGAACCCGATGGAATCTTCATCAATTTTTAATTACCCAATACTGTTCACTTATAATATCTTCCCAGCCAGCCGACTATCTCTTTTTTCAGTTCCAGGGGCTCGACCGGACCCATTTTCCGGTAGAGTATCTTTCCACCCGGTCCGACAAGCAATGTATAGGGCAATCCGCCCTGCCAGTCTTTGTCCACAAGCTCTATCAATTTGTATCTGTCGCCTGAACCAAAAATCGTGTTCCTGAACGACGCATGCTGCTTTTGTAAAAATTGAAGTACCTTACCCCTATTTTCAGGATCATCCGCACTGATGGTAATCAATTCGAACTCCCGGTTCCGGTACATCCGGTTGATCGTGACCAGTTCGGGAAATTCGACCACGCAGGAACCGCACCAGGTTGCCCATACATTGATGACCCGCAGGTTTTCAGTCTCGTTCTGCAATAAGGCTGTTAAGGCGATTTCATCGATCTTTTCGACACTGACAGGCTCTTCATTCCATTTATCCAGAGCGAGTTTCGCGGATTCCCGTTTTTCGGACCATTTGATGGAGCAGCCGGATGTTTTTGTTTTTTCAACAGGAACCGGCCTGTTGTTCAAAAGGGCATCAAGCGCATTCCTGGTGTCGAACTCGGTCGCTTTCCCCATTCGCTCGTTATTGTCGATGCGCCCCGTATAGCGCAGTCTGCGTTCCTGATCGAAAATGAAAACATGAGGCGTGGAAACAGGGCCGTATTTCTCGGATGCTTCCTGTGTTTCGCCATCGTAAAGATAGATGAAATTGAACTGTTTATCCTTTGCCCTTATTTTCGTATCCTCAAAACTGTCTCCCAGATCCGTATAACCGAGCTCATCCAAACGTACGGCCTTGGGATCGTTGGGTGATATGGCGACTACTGTGACACCCTTGTTCTCGTAATCAAGGACCAGCTGCTTGATGCGGTCCTCATAAGCCTGGGCTGTCGGACAATGATTGCAGGTGAAGATGACTGCCAGGATCTTCTTTTCCCTGAAATCATCCAGTGAATAGAATTTCCCATCCAGTGCAGGAAGTCGAAAATCCGGTGCCCTGACTCCTATTTCAAGCGTCGTCCTTTCTTTTGCAGCAAGAGAAAGCGAAAAAAAGAGAAAAAGCAGAAGAAAATAGAAACGTGACATTGGATCCTCCTTTAAAAAGAAAACATCGTACCCCTGGCAATTGCCAGGCGGATCAGCATTCTGTAACGGATCTTCCTTTTGCACGCGGGAATACGTGCCGCACCATCCCGGCCCTAAGGAACTTCCTGTAGAACTTCAGCATTAATTAATTACTGTATCGTATTCCCCGCATTATTTTAGTTTGATCATCTTTCTGGTCTCAACCATTGCTTCAGAACCTGACCGGACTTTCATTCTGTAAAAGTAAATACCTCAGGCAACCTCTGAACTCTCTTGATCGACTCCATCCCAGGAGACAGCGTAATATCCTGGTGCTTCCTGCTCGTCAACAAGAATGGCTGTACTTTGACCCTGAAGATTGTAGATTTCAAGGGTGACCCGGGAAGGTTTCGATATCTGGTACTTAATGATTGTCACCGGGTTGAAAGGATTTGGAAAATTCTGATCGATGAGAAACAGATCCGGCTGAACGGATAACTCTTTTTCCATTCTGATACCGGATTCCAGTGACCGTCCCACTGTTTCAAGAAGAACCTGTTTTCCTGAAATCGCATCATGTCCAAGAGCCCAGATCATGACGCCCTGCAGATCATTGTCCTTGACATAATCGCATTTCAGCCGTATCGACAATGTATCATCATAAGAGATCAGTCTGGTATGGGTGCTGTTGATCAGATAGGGAACCTTCGAAAAATTATCCCAATAATACTCCCATCTATTCCCTATTTTCGGTACGATCTCTGAATAGTAATAATACTTATCACTTCCTGTGCTCGGTCCATAAAGCTCCGAAGCCTTGAACTCTATACCATAAAAAGGCAATCCTGCAAGGATCTGTTCTTTCGGGATATTTCGTGTAGAGTTCAGATACTGAATACTCGAACTCAGGGAACCGCATGGATCATTCGGCGGATGAAAGAGCGGAGAATTATGGCCTGCGTGATCGGTCCAGTCTCCATGGAAATCGTAG
>CAYXFJ010000119.1:0-9293 GCA_964464265.1 uncultured bacterium | reverse complement strand
CCTCAGCCAGCGTCATCACCAGGATATGGTCCGTCTGGCGGTGACCGGTGGCATGCGCCGCCATGTCGGAGAGCACCACGTCGGCTTTCCGCCCCCCCAATGCATCGAACAGAAGCTGCGGCGCATCATCATCCAGAAAATTCTTCTTGAAAATTGCAATAAAAACGTAGAGGATATCTCTAACGCGGTAATAAAGGAAATAACCCTGTTTACACAGCATAATACGCAGCATGACGATATCACTTTAGTTATATTAAAGTGGAAACAGAAATTAAAAACTAATGGAGAAAAAGAATGGCAGATTTCGGAAGAGCCTGGGATCATTTTTACGAGTCCTGGCAAATGTGCAGGAAGAAGAAGGATCTACGCGGCAGATGGGTGAACACGGTCAATCTCTCCAATCTGGCGGTGGTCCTGCTTTCCAATTACAAGGATGAACGGTATGTCCCTTACGCAGAGCTGGCATTGCAGGAAGAGCTGAATGCAATCGAGCAGGCTGAAACCGGTGATCCCATGCAGCTTGTGATCATCTACAGCAATCTGGGCACTCTGCGGACATTGAAGCTCCGAAAAGAGTTGCAGAAAGACGGGCAGGATAAAGAGGTGGAGCAGGTCCTGACCACGCTGAAAGAGGTGGAAAATTGTTATGACCTTTTCCATCAGGGATTGGAAATTTGCAGAAAGCAGGGTTACACGAGAGAAGAAGGTGTTCTTCTCAAGAATCTGGCAGAGGTAGCAGAGCTGGCAGGGGACGACCCTGCTGCCTATGATTACCTCAAGCAATGCCGGGAGCGCTTGGTAAAGGAGGGAAATGACGAAGGTTTGTGGAGGGTCATGTACAGTATCGGAAATCTCATGAAAAAGGAAGCGGTCCTCATTTCCATCCCGGAGAAAGAGCGGAAGGATCCGATCCAGCTGTACAGGGAAGCCATAGATCTTCTCGAAGTTCTGCCCATCGAAGAGGAGAACAGCGAAGAGAGGCTTTCAGGGCGGGACGAGCGGTGGAAGATATATCTCGACGCTGCATGGGAAAGTATCCGGTCAGGGGATCCGGAGCAGGGACTCGTATTTCTTGAGAAAGGCCGCATGAAGACCGTGGCGGATATTATGGCGCGCAGGCCGCCTGCACTGCGCCGTGAAAGGCACAAGATCGTCTGGGGGAATA
Source organism: uncultured bacterium (assembly GCA_964464265.1). Lineage (GTDB taxonomy): Bacteria > Zhuqueibacterota > QNDG01 > QNDG01 > DSAB01 > CAYXFJ01. Next base: position 8,128 of record CAYXFJ010000119.1, on the reverse strand, counting down.
TCCGTTATGTCAGAACAAGACTCGAGGAGATTCGCCGTAAACTCGAGCAAATTAATGTTCCTCAGGAAATAGAAAAACTTCTGCAGGAGAGAAAGGGTTACGAACAAGAATACAGATCCCTGATGAACCGGATTGTTGAGGAAGATGGAACACTGGGCTATCTGGCAGGAGCCAGACCGTTTCGGTTAGGTGAGATTCAGGAACTGATAGCTGAGGATGAAGTTGTCATCGCCTATGCAATGGACGACCACCAGACTTATGCATATTCGGTTGAACCGGATACATTGCTGTGCCAGGTGATTCCCATAAAAATGGAATCTCTCTATGAGAAAGTCGAGGAAATGCTCGGGCAGATTGCCACGGACAGCATCTCCATTACAACAATCACTGAACTTTACCAGATTCTTTTGAGACCGTTGGAGAAGGTCTTTGAAAAGAAAACAAGGGTTGTGATCGTTCCTGACGGGATACTCTGGCAGCTCCCGTTCGAGGCACTGTCGGATGGTGCGCGTCTTTTTTCTGATAACCGGATGGTGATCTATCTTCCCAGCCTCGCTGCATACCGTCTGGTCTGGGAGAAGCGCAGGATCAATCAGGATGACGGGTTATTTGCGGGAGATCCTCTGGATGCTTCTTACATTGCTTCCATGCAGCAAACGGCACAGGTCGTATCCAGACTGGGACAGGAGGCAACGGAGGAACGCATTCGTGATGACATGAAAACAGCAGATCTCATCCAGTTTGAAAGATGGGCAGTTTATCAGGAGGATCCGCTGACCTCGCACATGGTTTTTTATGCAGGTGGAGTGGATGACGGTTATATCAGAGCGGATGAGATCTTTTCCTGGGATATGCGCGCCAGCCTGGCCCTGCTGCCTTCTTCCCATACCAGCCATGCTTACGGGTGGAAAGGAACAACCGTTTTTTTCTATGGGCTTCTCTATGCAGGAGTCCCGACTGTGGTTTCAGGAAGGTGGCAGGCTCCGAGAGAGGTGAAGAAAACGTTTTATGATGAACTGTACGGGTCTCTCGGACAGGAGGCGGCATCGACCGCTTTTCAAAAGGCCAGGGACCATCTGAGAGAACGATACCCTGAGGTGAGGGACTGGGCGGCGTTCCAGTATATCGGATATGCCGGGATGAACAATCAGGCCAAGATGCAATTTGCCAGAGAAAATCTGGTGCACACCGTACTTGAGGGGAGGGCATTTGAAGGGCGGGGAGAATTCCAGGATGGCATCGAGGCTTTCGAGAAAGCCCTGGATATGGCCATAGCCATGGGAGACACCCAGAGCGTGCAGCGGATCTATCAGGAGATTATCCGTACCAGTGTCAGCGGCGCTCTCTATACTACAGCCGCAGATTACCAGAACAGAGTTCGCGAGATTGCAGAAAGAGGGGGCGACAGACAGGGAGTCTGGAACAGCCTCAGGAACCTCGTGGCGTTTTATATGAGAGACAGACAATATGATGAAGCGGTAAAGGTCAAACAGGAAGAGATCCAGTTCATCGAAAGCGGGGACATGCTGAGCCTGGCAGGTTCCTATGAGGAGCTTTCCTTCATTCACTCTGCAGGAAGGGATTACAGAGATGCAGCAGACTGGGTTTCGAAGGCTATTGAAATATACGAAAAAGAAGGTGACGATTTCGGCCTGGCGAGATCGTTGATACGAAGAGGAAGGTACGAACTGGAAGGGGATAATTACTGGAATGCTCAGAGTGATCTGTCGAGAGGTGTTCAGATTCTGGAATCTTTCACCGGACAACAGGCCCTGGACACCAGGCTCGGAGACCTGGCATCCGCCTATCAGTTTCTGGGACTGACATATGAGAGGCTTGCCCGTTTTCAGGAGGCAGCCGAATACCAGCAGAAGGGGATAGATCTCTTCACCCGTCTCGGCCGTCCCCAGAAAGTGGCTGAAGGGAATCAGTATCTGGCAAATCTGTACTGGCAGATGGGGGATTACAGACAGGCTTCAAACCATCAAAAAGCGGCGACGGAGGCTTTCGAAGCTGCAGGGGACAAATCTCTGATTGCAGTCGCCTACAGCACACAGGGCCTGATCAACATGAGCCTGGGTGACCTTCCCGGCGCCAGAAAGAACGTGTTCAGGGCACTGTCTCTTGCTGAAGAGAGCAACAGTCTGGAAAATCAGGCGACCATTTTGAAAAATATGGGCCTCATCGCCCTGCAGGATGCTGACTTCAGGCAGGCGTTCGATTATTTTCACCGGGCCAGCACGATCGACTCCAGCCTGATGTTCCGCAGAGGACTTGCCTCCGATTACCGTAATCTGGGAGTTTTGCAGCTGTATCTTGAAAACCCCGGGAAAGGGCTGCCTTTCCTGAGAGAGGGATTGCGTCTTTCCAGAGAAATCGGCGACCGGAGGAATGAAGTGCAGTCCTATTATGGTCTGGGGCAGATATACAGGGCTATGCAGGATTATCGCCCTTCACTGGCTGCACTGGACAGCGGGCTCACACAAACAGATGATCTTGCCATTCCTGAAGTGCAGTGGCGCCTTTACCGTGAAAGGGCAAAAACATACCAGGATATGAAACAGGATGAAGAAGCTTTGAAGGATTTAAGACATGCGGTGGATATTGTGGAAGGCCTCAGGGCGGAGCTCAAGGTTGAATCCTTCAAACAGGGATTCTTAGACAACAAGATGGACCTTTATGCGGATCTGATCCAGCAGCTGCTCCGTATGAACCGTATTCAGGAAGCGTATGATTTTGTGGAGCGGGCGAAATCCAGGAATTTCATCGACTTATTGGGGAATCAGGATCTGATCCTCACAAAGGCTCACGGAGAACTTCTCGAAAGGGAGAAGAAGGTCAGGATAGAGGTTCAGGAAGCCATGGAAAGGCTGGCCTGGTATGCAGAAGCAGCTGTGACACCGAAGATGCTGGAAGAAAAACAGCAGTGGCAAACCGAGCTCGAAAAGAGACGAAAAGCGTATGAGGAAGTACTGATATCCATACAGTCCGACAATCCGGAGCTGGCGTCCATGGTCAGTGTGGATCCTTGGGATTATCAGCGAATTCAGGGTCTGCTCCCGGACAGCACTGCCTTGCTGGAATATTTCATAACCGCGGGCAAACTCTATTCCTGGCTGATTATGCCCGGAGAGATCATGGCCAGAGAGGATATTCTGGGAAAAGAGATGCTTGAAAGCACCATCAGGCATTTCAGGGAAAATATTCAGGCTCATTTATCCGTGGAAATCGAAAGCCGCCAGCTCTTTCAATGGCTCATTCTGCCGTGGTCAAAACAGCTGAAGAACATCTCCCGCCTGATCGTGATACCGCACGGCATACTCCATTATATCCCCTTCTCAGCCCTGATGGATGAGGAAGGTTTATATCTTCTTGACAGGATGGCTGTCACGCTGGCTCCCAGCGGTACGGTGCTCGGATACTGTATGGAAAAGGGCGGGGCCCCTGCCAGCGGGGACGAGACTTTGCTGGCAATGAGCAATCCGCAGCTCGGTTCCCCTTCATTTGATCTGCCTTTTGCGGAGAAGGAGGTCAAGTCACTCCGCCGTTCTTTCAATAATGTGACAGCGTTTTTTGGAGAAGATGTTACAGAGCGGAAGGTCAGGGAAGAAGTGGGAGCCTATGACCTGATCCACTTTGCCTGCCACGGCACTTACACTGCGGAATCCCCTCTTTTCTCTGCGCTTCTTCTCACACAGGAGGGAGAGGATGACGGGAGACTTGAAGCCCATGAAATTTTTGGATTGGACCTCAATTGCAATCTCGTCACGCTCAGTGCATGTGAAACGGGTCTGAGCCAGATTACAGGAGGGGATGAGATCATCGGGCTGGCCAGGAGTTTTATTTTCGCGGGGACACCCAGTATTATCACGAGCCTCTGGAAGGTGGATGACCTGGCCACCGCTGTTATGGTCAAACGTTTTTACAGATATCTCAGCATGGGCATGTCCAGGGACAGGGCGTTGCAGAGGGCGCAGCTTCTGGTGAAGGATGAGCTTAACGGTCATCCCGCATTCTGGGCGGCTTTCAACCTGACAGGAGATTTTCGATGAACCCGGAACATGCGCTTGATATCGCCAGTGAAGCAGCCGTGGAAAGCGGCAGTCTTTTGATGAATGCTTTCCAAAATCTGGAAGCAGGACAGATAAGCCTGAAAGGGATGGGCGATTATGTGACGGATCTGGACCTGCGCTCGGAAGAACTGATCAAGAGGAAGATCAGGCAGGCCTTTCCCGGTCACCGCATCGTTGCGGAAGAGTCCGGTTCGGAGCTCGGGACATCGCCTTATACCTGGTATATAGACCCTCTGGATGGAACAGCCAACTTTGTTCAGGGGATAGCGGTTTTTTCGGTTTCAATAGCCCTGAGTTTCGAGGGGAAGATGATCATGGGGGTGGTGTACGATCCGTACAGGGAAGAGATGTTCCGGGCGGTCAGGGGCGGTGGGGCCCATGTCAATGACAAACCCATCCATGTCTCCGCAAAACAGGATCTGCAGCATGCCATGATAGCGACAGGATTCCCCTGGCGCGCGAAGGATCATCTGGATGCCTATATCGAATCGTTCCGTCGGATTTTCGTGAAGTCTGCAGGTGTCAGACGCATGGGATCCGCGGCCATAGACCTGGCCTATACAGCCTGCGGGCGTTTCGACGGTTTCTGGGAGATGAAACTCCATTCCTGGGATATTGCTGCAGGCGCGCTTCTTGTCAGGGAAGCCGGGGGGATGATAGACGATTTCCGCGGGGAAGGGCATTATCTGGAGAGCGGAAATGTAGTTGCAGGAAATCCGGATATAGGCCGTCAGATCCTGGAGATTACAAAGAAGTATCTTTCAGGGGTAGATTGACTTTTCCGGATGTTCCTGATCTGGCAGAGCCAGCTTCCGGGATCCGGAAAGGCAGCCATTGCTGGGGAGGCAGGAATGAAATTCCATACCGATTATCTCTGGTTTCATACCGGAAAAAAAAGGGAACTCATCAACATCACTTCCAAGGTCCAGGAAGCTGTCGACAAGTGCGGCATTCTGGAAGGGATGGTCCTGGTATCCGCCATGCACATCACAGCAGGGGTGATCGTCAATGATCATGAGCCAGGGTTGTGGGAGGATATTGATGAATGGCTTGAATCCCTTGCCCCGTTCCGCGAGGATTACAGGCATCACAGGACCGGAGAGGATAACGGGGACGCCCATCTCAAGAGCATCCTGGCCCATCATCAGGTGATGCTTCCCGTAACGCAGGGGAAACTGGATCTGGGCCCATGGCAGCAGGTATTTTATGCTGAGTTCGACGGCAGGAGGAGGAAACGTGTGATTATCAAGGTTATGGGAGAATGAGTGGAAAATAAAACAGGAGCATCCCGGGGGATACTCCTGTTTGGCACAATTAAATTAATAGGGATCGAAAAAAAGTATCAGGCATTTTTCACTGCGGTTCTACCAGTGGATTCAGTATTTCCTCCATTTTTTCAGATTCAAGAAACTTTCCCTGAAATACGATCTTCCCCTCTTTATCGATGATGAAAAGGTGCGGCAGGTCCCTGATCCCGTAATCCGCAATAACACGGCTTGCCCTTCCGACCAGCACGGGGTAGGGGATCTTGTACCGTGTGATCTCGGATTTGATCTTTCCTTCCCTGTCGATAGGATTTATGGAAAGCACCTTCACATTTTCATCGGCGTAGGATTTGAGTATTTTATTCAGATGCGGAAACTCCGCATGGCATTCCCTTCACCCGGATTTCCAGAAGTGGAGAACAACAACCTGTTTCTCCATGTAGTTGCTCAGTTTTACCGTTTCTCCTGAAGACGCATCCTTAAGGGCAAAGTCCACGGGATTTTCAATTTCCGCACGAACGAACGGAGAGCAGAGAAAGATCCATGCGATTATTCCCAAAGAAAGGAGTCTCGGTTTCATAACAGGATCCTGTTATTTTTGAAAGATCATTTTCCTGACAGCCCTGCTGGTCCGGGACTGCAGCTGAATGAAATACACTCCGCTTGCCGCAATCTGTCCGGAATCGTCCCTGCCGTCCCATACAATCCGTTTGATCCCAACACCCTGATTTCCGGGAGCGAATTCGCAGAGGATTCTGCCCTGCACATCGATGACAGAGAGCTGATACTCGCCCGGCCTGTTGACCTGATAGGAGATCTCGGTCTCTCCATTGAAAGGATTGGGATGGTTCTGGAACAGGACGAATTCCGAAGGAAGAACTTCAGGAGTTTCATCCTCCACTGCGGTCGCGAGCTGATACCTGTAAGTGCCGCCTTCAGTCCCGACATACAGCACATGTTCCTGTTTGTCCAGATCCATGCAGTTGACATTCAGACAGGTCAGGCCGTCGTTCATCGGATTCCAGGAGTTCCCGCCGTTGGTGGTCACAAAAACTCCCCCATATCCTCCTGCAAATAGGCGGTTCTTGATGTTGGGATCTGCAAGCACACATACAGCGTTCAGACTCTTGGACGGAGATTGCCAGGAGGATCCCCCGTTCGTGCTCCTGTACACGCCGCCGTAAGTTGCAGCGAACACCCTCTCGGAGTTGAAGGGATCATAACAGACCTGATTGATACGATCATCGTTACTGATTGTTGTTGTTATTTCAGCCCAGTCAGAACCGCCATTTGTGGTTTTGAAAAGAGCGGATTTAAAAACATTGCTTGCATTGTACCGCTGACCTGCTGCCAGAACGATACTGCTGTTGGTGGGATGGACCGCTATGCTGTAGATGTATCCGGGATTCGTATGAAGGGCCCATCGTTCCCAGGTTGTACCGTCGTCTGTGGTTTTGAACACAGCAGGAACAAAAAGAGTATTTACATCACCATCATGCTCCCATCCACCACCCACATACAGCGATCCTCCGGCCAGGGTGAATCCATCGTCCATTTTGTCATCTATTTGCGTCCAGGCGGACCCGCCTGTGGTGCTCATGAAGAGCTCCGCGACTCCTCACCCACCCCCCTCAATGGCGTAGACAACATTGGGATCGTCATGCTTGATGAAAAAAGACGAGATGTTGGTGCAGGAATAGAACTCTGGCAGCCTCTCCCAGACCACGCCTGAAGAACCGCCCGGTTTGGCCAGGGCATTTGTGGTCTTGAATACTGCATTACCGTAAAAGGATATATAAAGAATGTTAGGAGAAGAAGGCGCCAGTTGCAGGGATTTCACGGAAGCCATAAGCAGTTCCGAGTTGCATGAAGACCAGCTGATTCCGCTGTCAGTTGACCTGAAGACCCCAACGTTCGATATGTAGAGCAGTTTGTTGGAGTCCGTTGAATGGACCACCAATCCGTAACACTGTCCTCCGTACAGACCGCTATTGTAATAGTTCCAGTTCACACCTCCGTCCGTGCTGAAGAAACCTCCGGCGGAATAGCCGCTGTAGATATTGTTCGTATTTTGAGGATCAATGGCCAGACAGTTTCCATATACATAGCCGCTGTTCTTATTCCACGTGTCTCCCTGATCTGTGCTCCGGTAAACACCGGAATAGCTTAAGGCATATATTTTCCCGGTCGGATCCACAACGATGTCCAGTATATAACTTTCGATGCCTGAGTATTTGTCTTCCCATGTAGCTCCGCCGTCCGTGCTGCGGTACAGGAATCCGCGGTAATCGTCCCCGGAGTCCGTACCGAAGTTCCCGTATCCCGCAATATAGACTCTGCTGGTATTTGTGGGATCTACTCCTATTCCCTGCGGATATAACCATTTGTCAACCGGAGCTGTATACGGGATAGAATAGGACCAGTTTTTGCCCTTGTTTGTGCTTTTCATATAAGCCGACTGAATGTTGAAGCCTGACGGCCGGTTGTTCTGGAAATGCCTTCCAAATGCGTGGATCACATTCGAATTCTGAGGATCGACGATTCCGTCTTCGAAATAATATCCATTTACATATGTAGAATTCCAGGAGCCTCCCCCGTTCGTAGAATTATAAACAACATAGGAAACGAACGCATACTGGAGGTTGACGTTTTTAGGATCAATCGAATAGCCGTAAATATAGGAATCAATCTGGCTTTTTTCGGTCCATGTATCCCCTGCATTCGTGGTCTGAAAGAAGTGTGTGGGGTAGGTATAGCTCTGGATATAAAAAGTCTGGGGATCGGCCGGAT
>CAYXFJ010000118.1:0-9314 GCA_964464265.1 uncultured bacterium | reverse complement strand
TGGAGACCGCACACTGTATTCATTATATCCTGAATCGGTCGAATCCGCGCTTTCAAATCCATCATCGTATGTCGTTGTTTCGTCGTATGACCAGTCCTCCTTGGCGGTCAGACTCACAGGTGTCACGACTGTTCCCCCGAACTGGAAAAAGGAGTTCCTGAACATCACCCCCAGGGTCATATTGACACCCGTTAATTTGGTTTCTATACGTGTGTCCGAGATATAATTATTGAACGTCCAGATGTCGAAAGGCTCATCGGTCTCTGTGAAGCGCCAGTTATAATCGTCTTTTCCGCTCCAGAAGTTCACCGCGCCCCCCAGGAACAGACCGGGAGCCATTTCCATGGCTCCGCCAAAACTGGTATTGCTTAAGCCCCCCTCTTCCAGTTCGTTGTAATCCCATGTCACCGAGTCACCCGCAGAGGAAATGAACTTCGTGACATAGAGTGCATTGTCAAAATCACGTACCTTGTGGTAACCGAAACTGATGGCAAGGCTGCCCCTCACGGTCGGCACACGAATGTTCATTCCTATGCCGTTGAGTTTGCTGAAACTGGTTTCCTCTATGTTTTCATCTCCCATAAAGGTAGCCTTGTTGGTCAGAGCCAGATGGGAAAAACTACCGGCTACTTCCGAACGATCAGTCAGCGCGAGACCGGCCGGATTGTAGAACAGGGCAGAATAGTCATCAGCCACGGCAGTGTAGGCTCCGCCCATACCGAAGGCTCTTGCCCCCACTCCCCATGTATGTCCCCAGGTAAAGGGATTTTCCTGGGAATGAACGAGACTTCCTGCCGCAAGACATATTCCTGTCAGGATCATCCGTATCTTCATGTTATCCTCCGTTAAGAGATGCCTCGATCATTCAGCGTCCCGTGTACTGTCCTGGACCTCCGTACTGTACGGAGTTGCCCGGATGCTACTTTCGCGTCCTTGTTCCCCCACTGCTTCCGCTGGAAGAACTGCCAGACCGGCTGCTTCCGCTGGAAGAGCTGCCAGACCCGCTGCTTCCGCTGGAAGAGCCCGACGACCGGCTGCTTCCGCTCGAACCGGACGATCCTGACGATCCGGAACTGCCGCTGGGCTTGTATGTGGAGCCTCCGCTGGAACCGGACCGCTTGGAAACCCGCCGGCTTGAACTCCCGCTGCTTCCCGTACCAGAAGCTTTAGAAGGCATGGAAGGCACCTTGCGCTTGGTAATCCTTGCGGAACCCTCCATAGGAATTCTGGAGGAAGACGAGGGAGTCGTCTTGCGATTTAATCCGGGTTCCGTCTCGTTTTTCCGCACGCGGCGTACAGGTTCTGAGGTTTTTGTGGCCTCGGGCTGTTCTCCCTTGTTCACGGCACCCACAGATATTCCGTCACCGGAGTCTCTTCTGACCCTGCGGGGATCCGCCTGTTCATCCGCAGATTTGATCAGTTTGCGGGAATCCGAACCCGCCTTTGTTATGGAAGATCCGCCTGTGCCGGAATCCCTTCTGTTCAGATCTTCCCTGCGGTCGAATGGCCTTCTTTTCTGTGGTACAGCCGCATAGTATCCGTCCCAGTAAGCCCAGTAAGGATCATTGTAGCGGTATCTGCCCCACGGATTGTAGCCATACCCGTAATAATAGGGATTGTACCATCCCGAGTTATACCCCCATCCGTAATAGGACCATGGGTCGTACCAGGGATCGTACCAGGGATCGTACCACCTGCTGTACCATGGCGAGTGCCAGGAATACCAGGTGGAGTAATGCCACCAGTACGGAGAGTTCCAGAACGGATCGAACCCTATGTAACCGCCCCACAGATCTCCATAGAGGTAGTGCTCATGAACAACGGGTTCCGCTTCCCCGTACTCATCCACTATGTCCTCAGATTCTTCCTCGTAGATGATGTCATCTGTTTCCACGCGGTGGGCAACCTGCCTGGGCACCATCACCACTGTGTAGCAGGAGACCAGGATCAGTACGGACAGTACCAATCCCAGATTCATAAAATGTTTGGACCATCGCATCGGTGATCCCTCCTTTCGGAGCTTGGTTGTTGACTGGCCGCCTGTCCGGATCCCGGTATTCAGGGCATCCATAAGCCGGCCGCTATTAGATACTATATTACGATTTTTTTGTTCCATTTCAAATACCCTCCGGGGCCTTTAATAAAACCTGATTCTCTCTGGGCTGTGCAGAAAAAGTTTTTTTATAGATACCCAGACGGTTTGAATTAAGATCCTCGACCTGCAGTGCGAGTATGTACTTGCCCGGTGGAAGCACGATCTCGATCCGTTCGTCCACAGTCCTCTTGTTCCATTTTTCCCTCGTGTTCCGGGGGATCTCGTTGACTGCCGCTTTTCCCTGTAATTTTCTGTAGTCCTCATCATAAACGACCCACTCGCTTTTGTAAGCGGCCGTATACCGTTCCGCATCCTTCTTCAAATTGAGATTTGCCGCAGGGAAGCTGTACGTGAAGACCACATTCAGCATGGATCCTGTGGAAGACGCAGATACGAAACGGAAATCCATATCGTCGAAATTTTTCGCTTTTTTCAGGAACGGATCAATATAATAAAATTTCGGCTCATTTATATTCTGCTGCCCCCTGAGTCCCATCCCCCGCATGGTGAGGTATCTCGAAACAGTCCCTGGATACACTGAGTTTCCATTGATGTTAGTCTGGTCCATGGCCACCTGAAGCGTGAGCCGGTAATCATAATATACCCACTTCTCCCATCCCTGTTCCGCCGGATCCCGTTTGTCGGGTTTTCCGTACTTGATATATACTTCCCCTCTGGCATCCCACGGCGGATAGTAATAACCGTCGTTCTCCCACTCTCTGCCGAAATTCTCTCTCGCGAAAAGTACACGCCTTCTGAACTCATCCCTTGCTTCATTTTCGGTGGTTGTGGGTGTGGGATCCTGCTCGGCCCAGAACTTCCTCAGCCATTCCTCGCGGTCCCAGTCGTTTTCGAGCGAAACGAAGAATTCCAGATCCTCTCTGTGAACAATATGATAGAGCCCGTTGAGATACAGGAGATCTTCAGACCATGTTCCCTGTTTCCTGCCGAGTTTTTCCCTGAATAGCCTCCCTTTTCCCTGAGCTGAAGCATCCGGGATTTTTCTGAGGGTAACCCCCCCTTCTTCCTCTGCATTGCGGATGGTCTGCGAAAATCCTTCCATCAGATTCATGGCCTGCCTGACCATGTCAGGATTACCGTGATGCACCATATCTTCCAGAACAGGAAGCGCAGCCGGATCCTTCAGTTCACCCATAGCCAGAGCGGTCTGATAACGAATACTTGAATCCGGGTCTGAGATGTGCTCATGCAGGAATCTTTCATAATCCTGTTCCCCCTTCATGGTGAGCTTTTTAGCAAGCAGCACCTGATGGATAACGGCATCATCCACCCATGGACTGGCAGGAACGCTGTCAACGAGTTTCTGATACCTGTCGAACGCCTCTTTCTCCTTTCCGGGTATCTGCTCATACGCAAATCCTATCCAGAACCGGGCATCGTCCTTGAACAGGCTCCCGGGATAGGACGTAAGCAGTTCCCCATAAGTCTCAACCGCTTTTTCCCACTGCCTGTCATGAATATACTTCCTTCCCTGTATATGCAACTTCTTGTCTCCATCGGATCCCATGGTTGCCGGGACCATGGAAAAAAGCAGCAGCAGGACCAAAGCTCTCATTTTTATGTTCAGCATCTTCATCATGACATCTTCCGTGGGATCTTACCTTATATTTACGAAACAAAGTCCTGTATCTTCAAAAGGAGGCCCTGCTCCTCTATATGCTGTTTAATCTGACCCGGCACTTCAACCAGTTCCGAATCGGAAGTTCCCCTGGCTTCCTCCAGAACGCTCTCTATTTCGGAAACCAGCCTGTAGAGATCCGGATTGTTTTCCCGCGCCATGGACTTGATCTCTCTTGTCCGCAGTACAATCTCGCCGATGATCTCCCTTTCCGCTTTCCATTCATCAGGGTCCAGCTGTGCGGAGTTTTCCATGTTGGTGATATCCAGAAACAGGGTCTGCACTGTCAGAAAGTAATTGCGCAGCATACGCTCACCCGTTACCGGGTCCCCGGCACGCCGGGCAACGATCCTCTGATACCTCCCCAGCCATGACGGCGGCTGAAAGAGCATTTTGCCGAAACCGATACCGGCCAGAAATACAAGCAGGACAACCGCACCCTGAAAAACAGGCCTGGGCAGCCACTGATACCGGCTGAAAGGAGACTCGTTCCTTTCCCCTTCCACACGCCTGATACATGCTTTTTCCAGACCGCGGGGAATTGGAACTGGCTTTCTTGCCTTTATTATGTTTACTGTCTCTCTGTATTCTGCTTCAAGTTCCCTGCATGAGGAACAGGTCTCCAGGTGGGAGAGGATTATCCGATTCTCCTGTTCCGTTTTGTCTCCAAGCCAGGGAAGACTCTTTTTTATCTGATTGCACGTCATTTCATCTCTCCACTGAATTGATCCTTCAGAATTACGCGCAGATGGTTCAATCCCCTGAACAGATGAACCCTTGCCGTTGCTTCCGAACACCCGAGTAAGTCGCCGATCTCTTTCATTTTCATTCCATGGTAATAGTGAAGTACAACTGCTGACCTCTGAGAAGGGACCAGGGTTTTCAGGGCTTTTTCAAGAAGTTCTGATTCTCCCGTATATTCCTTTTCATCTCTGCCTGCCTTCTGCGATTCGATCCATTGCTCGTTCCCCTGAACTGAGACTGTCCTGCGGCCCCGCAGATAATCGATCGCGATATTGTGCGCGATCCTGTAAAGCCAGGTTGTGAATTTTGCTTCTCCTCTGTACTGTTTGATCTTGAGATACGCACGTAGAAAAGTCTCCTGAGCAAGGTCCTGTGAATCCTGATAATTGCCGGTCATATCGTAGAGCAGACGGAAGATCGGGGCCGTATACTTTTTCACGAGTTTATTGAATGCGCTTTTTGATCCTCTCTGTGCCTTCTCAATCCAGCTTTCCACATCTTGTAGCATGAACCCGATTTCCATATGTTTAGACGAAGAGGCCTGTATTTCGTTTACATCGCAAGAGCATCATTTTATCATCGCATCCTGGGGGCGCTGGAGGATTTCGACGCTCCCTGCTGAGAAACTCTGCATACACCCCCCATCACCGCTGACCAGCAATCTTCCGTCAGGGTCAACCCCTCTGTAATCGCCTGTAAAACATTTACCCGCATTATCGATTTCTATCCGGGCACCCTCGAGCCAGTCGTATTTTTTCCATTCATGCATCCACACTTCCGGAACTTCTCTCTCTTCTCTGAGTATCCTTCCCAGTTCGGCCTGAAGACTTTTTCGTACTTCATCCATACTGAACGGGATGCCTGCATGAAGGCGCATGGAGGACGCTCCTCCAAGCCCGAGTTCTTTCAGATTCTTTTCGTCCAGATTGACGTTGATCCCTATGCCGAGAACAACCGCCGGGGGATTTTTGTGACCTTCAGCAATAATCCCGGCTATCTTTTTACTTTTCACCATCACATCATTCGGCCATTTGAGCCTGCTGTCTATACCAAATCCCGACAGCATTCTTCTCACTGCAAGTGCTGCCTGAAGCGTGATCCGGTTGCTGCCGGGTAACTGCATGGTCAGGAAAAAGGAGATTGTAAGTCCCCGGTCCCCGGCTGCCAACCACCTTCTCGACATCCTTCCCCTGCCCGCTGACTGGCGAAGAGCCCACACCGCATCTCCATTGCCGTAGAAATGCCTGTTGCTGCTCATCCACTGATTTGTTGATAGAAGTTCCTGAAAGATGAACAATCTCCCCCCCCACAGCCCTTCGCCCGGCACGATATGATCCGGCACGATCATGACAACCCCCGATCCTCCGTATCTCCCGGTCTACTGCCTTTTTCTCTTCCTGTTTCAGACCGCTCAGAAATGGTTATGGTCCGGTAAGTATAAAGTATCCTCTCAGCCCATCCTTTTGAGTATTCTGCCCGCAGGTCTGCCTGTATGGTCCCCGTTCTCAACGACCACGGTCCCGTTCACGATGACCACAGGTATGCCATCCGGGTACTGGTGGGGATCTGTCCACGTTGCCCTGTCTATCACCCGGGCCGCATCGAAAATGACGAGATCCGCAATTGCCTCCAATCTCCGTGGTCACTCCCTGGCGCACCTTGCTCTCTGCCTTTGGATCGACCATGAGCTCCACATCGATGTGCGAGTGCACATCGATCAAGCCCGGGCAAACCGAAAGTCCGCGCGCATCGATCACTTTTTGTGCCAGGCCGGGATTCAGGTGTCTCTCCATTCTCACAATGCGGTCTCCCCTCACCGCAACATCCGTTTCCACAGCCGGCCCCCCCAGCCCATCGTACACCAGACCTCCGGCGATAACGAGATCAAAGGCGCCCTTTCCGCAGCCGTGGATCACAGTCCCCGCACAGGCTGCCAGCACGCCAGCCCTGCGGAGGAACGTCCTTCTGTCGATCCCGCTTCCTCTCACGGCAAATTCCTTCCATTCGTATGGAAACGTTTAAAACCCGCATTTGCAAGGGAACATCTTTTCATCCCGGAAGAACCCGCACAGATCCCGGCCTATCCGCCAATGATGAGGTACAGGAAGAAACGGACAAAAGGAAATACCAGAATCCTGAAAATCCCGAGAAAGAGGAGCAGATAAAGGATCAGAAATCCGTAGCGCTCCAAACTCATGTACTGCATGGCGGCCTTATCCGGAAGAAATCCCATGAGTATTTTCGAACCATCCAGAGGCGGAATGGGGATCAGGTTGAAAAAGGCCAGAACGAGATTGATGTACACTGCGAAAAAGAGCGCCTGGGAAAGGACATGCGTGCTGCCTGTCACTGGAACGGAGAGACGGAAGAGCAGGCCGGCAATAAGAGCCAGGAGAAAATTGCTGGCAGGACCGGAAGCTCCCACGAGCGCCATATCCTTTTTTATCTGTTTGAAATTCCAGGGATTGACCGGTACGGGTTTAGCCCACCCGAATAGCACAGGAGACCGGGTAACGATCAGGATAAGAGGAAAGAGCACGGTACCGAAAAGATCGATATGCGGAATAGGATTCAGGGTCAGCCGGCCTGCATCGCGGGCAGTAGTGTCTCCTTTCCATAAAGCGACACGGCCGTGCGCCACTTCATGAAACACGATGGAGAACAGCAGAATGACAATCTGGGGCAATGATTGAATGAAATCCATTTCTCTTCACACCTTTTTTGGATTACGGTTCCTCTTTTTCCTCCCCGGTCCTGTTCCTTTCCTTTTCACCGGCCTTCCTCCGGCCCTGTATCAGCCATCTGGCTATGGAACTTTTCTCGACTCCGAGCACCACATTCTCCATACCGTAGTACAGGGCTTTGTCATTGATCAGGCTGCCGATTGTCCCCTGCCCGGAATCAATCTTGGCTGTTATGCTCGCCAGAGAGTGCATCACTGATTTGAGATCCCCGCTCACTTCCTTTCCGTACTGGGTGTCGTTGATGAGCTTTCCGAAAAAAGTCTCTTTGTTTTTCAGATTTTTCGTGATCTCTTCTACATCGGAAACCGCTTTCTTCATGTCTTTCAGGGTCTCGTGGAATTCCAGTGTGTCGGATAGTACTGAGCCCAGAGGGCCGGTACCCTTATCCAGTTTTTCGAGAAGACTGGCCAGCCGTTGTGATGAGACAGCCAGATTCTCAATGGTCTGCCTGATACCCATAGGCTCGTTCAGTATCAATCCGAGCATGCCTTCGCCTCTGTTGATCTTGGTCAGTACTTCCCTTACATCGTCCACCATGAGATTGGTCGAGTCCACGATCGCTGAGTAATTGGTGATGTCCAGAGCCTCGATCCTGCCCCCCTCCGGTATCACGGGCCGGTCCTCGCTGCCCATGGTCAATTCCACGACTTTACCGTAAATGAGGCTCGCAGAGCCGATGCGCGCCCGCGTGTCTTCGCGTATGCGCTCCCTGAGTTCTTTCAGGATGGATATTCCCACCATAATCTTTTTTTCACCGAGGTCATCAGAAAATCCGATCCTGGTAACGTTTCCCACTTCGACACCCGTGAGCAGAACAGGATCCCCTTCATAAAGACCTCCAGTTGTGTTGAAGAGGATGTGATACTTCACTTTTCCGCCGAACAGCTTGCGCTGTCCTCCGATGGAGAACACGGCTCCAATCATAATGGCCAGGGCGAGAATTATCAGTCCTCCCACCCTGAGCTCCTTTTGTATCCTTCGTTTCTTTTTCATAATGGCAGTCTCAGCTCCTCATAAATTCTTGAACCATGGGGTCGTCGGAGGACTGTATCTCCTTCGGTGTACCCACGAACTTGATCCTTCCCCTGTACAAAAACGCGATGCGGTCCGCCACGGACAGGGCACTCTGTATATTGTGAGTTACGATCACAGAAGTGATGCCAAGACTCTCGTGTATGTTGCGCATGAGCGTGCTGACCCAGCGCGTGGTGATGGGATCCAGGCCGGTAGTTGGCTCGTCGTAGAGCAGGGCTTCCGGTTCCAGAATGATGGCCCGGGCCAGTGCAACCCTTTTCCGCATGCCTCCGGACAGCTTGTCCGGCATCATCCATTCCGTTCCTTCAAGTCCCACCAGTTTCAGCTTCTCGCGCACCTTATGTTCGACAGCTTCCTCCGACAGACGGGTGTGCTCGCGAAGGGGAAAAGCCACATTGTCGAAAACAGACATGGAATCGAAAAGCGCCCCACCCTGAAAAAGAAATCCCACTTTTTTCCTTACGGGCAGGAACTCGCTTTCATCGTATTCTGTAATGTCCTTTCCTTCAAAGTAAATACGCCCTTTGTCAGGAGAGAGAAGTCCCACGATATGCTTGAGAGCCACGGTCTTTCCCGTACCGCTCCCCCCCAGTATGACCAGGGCTTCTCCTTTGCGGATCAGAAGCGTGAGCCCTCTTAAGACCTCCTTGCCCTCGAAGGATTTATGGACCTCATCAAAAAATGCGAACGGTGGCACATCAACCTCAGAGTATAATGAGAAGTTTGGTCAGAAAATAATCGGAAACCATCACGCAGACCGCGCTGGAAACAACAGACCTCGTCGTGGCCTTCCCCACGCCTTCCGCACCGCCCTCCACCTTGAGTCCGTAATAGCAGCCGATCAGCGAGATGAAGAACCCGAAAAATACTGCCTTGAAAATACCCCCGAAAAAATCGGACAGGGTGACCGCCCGTATTACCTGATAATAATAGGTAGTGAAGCTCATCTTGATATCCACAAGGCTGATCACAAGGCCTCCGGAAATGCCCACGAAATCTGCTACCGCGGTCAGCAGCGGCAGCAAGCCAAATCCGCCGGCGAGGGAGCCGGCAATGG
>CAYXFJ010000117.1:0-9337 GCA_964464265.1 uncultured bacterium | reverse complement strand
CACAACAGAAATCACTGACTGGCGAAAGCCATGACCGGACAACTCAACCGGAGGATTCCGGTCAAAAGAATATTCTCCGGCAAGAAAAAGGGGCTGATCAAATGGCTGAAAAGGCCGTTGCTTCGCGGGGCACCTTCCAGCATCAATGTGGAATGAACGTGACACCGTCAGTCAAGATGACAGTACTCTACGATAATTATGTATACAGGGAAGGGACACATGCAGAGTGGGGATTCAGCTGTCTGATTGAAGGACTGGAAAAAACCATTCTGTTTGACACAGGTGGAGAAAGTGATGTACTCATGAAGAACATGGAGATACTGAACGTGGATGCTGGTGCGGTCGATCTTGTCGTTATCTCACATAATCACTGGGACCATATCGGTGGCCTTAATATTTTTCTCAGTAAAAGAAAGGGCATACCTGTATACCTTCTGGATTCTTCTCCATCCGAAATTAAAACTGGTGTTGAGAACACCGGTGCCACGGTCATCTCCGTTACAGAGCTCATGAAGGTCTGTGAACATGCTTATCTTACAGGCGAGATGGGAACAATCCTTAAGGAGCAGTCGCTTCTCATCGGGACAGGCAAGGGAACGGTCATTATAACCGGCTGTTCGCATCAGGGGATCGTGGACATTCTCAATAAAGCCAAAGAGATCCTTGACCGGAATATCTATCTCGTCTTCGGCGGATTCCATCTGCTGAACCATTCGGATGATCAGATGCAGGGTATTATCGAATCATTCAGGGAAATCGGGGTGAAGAAGTGCGGAGCAACACATTGCACCGGGGATCATCAGATCGAGCTGTTCCGAGAGGCCTTCGGTGAAGACTATGTGAGGGTGGGCGTGGGGAGAGTGATTGAGATTGAATAACCGATTTCCCGGAGCTATTATTGTGCATATCAATATACCGGATTTAGAACGGGAAATATCCAGATATTGACAAAAAGATCAGTGGGCCTATCTTTCCCGGAATGGAGTTCATCAACATGAAATCTGTCTGCATGGTCACTTTTCTGCTATTGATCCTGTCCTGTAAAAAAAACGGGGATGATACTGTGCTGTACAATGGGAGGGCTGAAACGGACATCCTTCGTCTGTCCGCAGAAGTATCGGGAATCATCGATTCACTGGCTGTTGAAGAGGGTGATCCTGTTCATCGCCGGCAGGTTCTTGTAAAGATCAACAGTGAACGGAGTGAAGCGCAGCTCCGTCAGCAGAAAGCCCAGCTGGAAGAATTGAACATCAATTTGAAGACACTCTCAGCTCAGATCAGGCAGCTGGATTACCAGTTTTCATACACCCGTGATCTTCTCGAGAAAACCAAAATACTGGTCATGGAAGGAGCTGCTACCCGGCAACGGCAGGACGAACTGGCAACCCAGGTGAATGTCTATCAATCACAGATCGATGCCCTGAAGTCCAATTACGATGTCATCGCGAGTAAAAAAGAACAGCTGAAAGCGATGATGGATCTGACCTGGATCATTATCGGGGACAGCCGTATTGTTTCACCCATTGACGGGATCGTTATCAACAAATTCATGACACAGAATGAACTGGCGATTCCAGGGAAAGTCATTCTGGAATTGGCTGATCTCAGCCAGATGGAAATCACGATTTATATCCCTCTTACAGACCTTCATCTCATCGGTTTCGGACAGGAAGGCAGAATTCACGTCGATGGCGTGGACGAGGCTCTGACAGGACATGTGAAATGGATCTCCAGCGAGGCAGAATTCACGCCAAAGACCATCCTGACCAGGGAAACCAGAACGACACTTGTCTATGCGGTGAAACTGGCGGTCAGTAATTCGCAGGGTCTGTTGAAAATCGGTCTGCCGGTGGATGTGGAGTTCTGAGTTTGGAGAGGATCGTTCAAAATCCCATTGTTGTACAGAATATTTCCAAGTCCTATGAGGGCATTCCGGCTGTAACGGATATCTCGTTTGAGGTATGTGCGGGTGCTATTTTCGGGCTCATCGGTCCTGATGGCGCAGGCAAGACTACCCTCATGCGCATGATCGTCTCACTGATACGCCCGGATAAGGGTACTGTCTATTTTGAGGGCAGGGATGTGACCCTGGATGATCATTATGTCCGTACCCATGTCGGCTATATGCCGCAGCGATTCAGTCTGTATCAGGACCTGTCTGTAGATGAAAACCTCACATTTTTTTCCGATCTGTTCAAGTTGTCAAAAGACGTTCAGAAAAAAAGGAAAGAAGATCTTTACGATTTTTCCAGGCTGGGTCCTTTTAAAAACCGTCTGGCAGGCTCTCTTTCAGGCGGGATGAAGCAGAAACTGGCTCTGTCCTGCATGCTTGTGCATCAGCCGCGTGTCATTGTACTGGATGAACCCACTTATGGCGTTGATCCTGTATCCCGCAGTGAGTTCTGGCATATCCTTCAGGGTCTCGCAAAACAAGGGACGACCATACTGATGACCACGGCATATATGGACGAAGCCAACTTATGTGACAGAGTCGCGTTGATCTATGAAGGTAAAATATTAGCCATGAATGAACCCGCGAAACTGCTTAAAGAATTCCGGAAGTCGGTTTTCATCATAGTAACCGAAGGATCGCATGTGCTTTTTTCGAAAATGCGTCAGAGCCGGGATTGGGGCAAAAGCTATCTGTTCGGGGATGGAATTCATCTCGTCTGTGATAAAAGCATCAGAACAGACGATATAAAAAACCGCCTTGAAAGTATTGATTCCAGTTACCTGTCGGTCAGGAAGACAGATCCCAATCTTGAAGATCTGTTCCTGGATCTGATGGATGAAACTTCAAAAAATAAGAGTTCATCCTCCGGCTCTTCAAAAAGGCATTCAAGTTCATAAATGCAAAGACTGAAACAGGACAATTCCTTCACTGTTATTGTGGAGAATCTGACCCGGAATTTCGGCGAATTCACTGCTGTCAAGAATGTATCTTTTAAAGTCAAAAGAGGTGAAATATTCGGTTTTCTTGGGGCGAACGGTGCAGGCAAGACAACGACCATCAGGATGTTATGCGGGCTCCTCTTGCCCACATCCGGCAAGGCCTTCGTTGCAGGTTTCGATGTATATACCCAATCTGAAAAAATCAAGAAAAACATCGGGTATATGAGCCAGAAATTCAGTCTCTATGAAGACCTGACCGTGCGCGAGAACATTCTGTTTTATGGCGGTATATATGGATTGAACCGGAGGCAGATAAAGCAAAAAACAGAAGCGCTTCTGGATTATCTGAATTTAAAAGATAAGGCTGATACTCTTACGGCAGCATTGCCGCCGGGCTGGAAACAGCGAATGGCATTGAGCAGTGCCCTTCTCCATGATCCGGGAATCATATTTCTCGATGAGCCTACGAGCGGCGTGGATCCTGTTTCCCGACGGAATTTCTGGATGCTTATTCACGAGCTCGCTGAACAGGGAAAGACGGTATTTGTCACAACCCATTTCATGGATGAGGCGGAATACTGCCATCGCGTGAGTATCATGCAGGAAGGAGAGATTGTGGAGCTGGACCGGCCTCAGGTTCTCAAAGAGAAATACCATGCCGGAACCATACAGGAAGTCTTCATGAGCGTGGTCAAGAGGAGCGCTTCATGAACCGCATCCTGTTGAGTATCATCAAAAAAGAGTTCTGGCATATTTTGCGCGACAGGCAGACACTGACCATTGTCATTATCATGCCTGTTGTCATGCTTTTTCTTTACGGATACGCCGTCACCCTTGAGATGAAACAGATAACCACAGTCATTGTGGATCATTCAAGAAGTCCTGAGTCGAGGTCTCTCTTTGAGAGTATCATTTCCACGCCATTTTTCAGGATAGTGGATGTGGATGTCCCTGATACAGGACTGGAAGAGATGTTTTTAAACCGCCGTGCGAGATGCATACTCGTGATTCCGGAGCATTTTTCAGAAGAGCTTGAGTCGACAGGCATGTCAAAAATACAGCTTCTGATCGATGCCAGCGATCCCAACGCAGCGAATTTTATCCAGAAATATATGACACAGGTGATGACCTCATTTTACAGGAAAAACCATCCGGACTTGGAGGTTCTGTTCTCAGTCGAACCGCGTATTCTCTATAACCCTGACCTGAAATCCAGTTATTTTTTTGTCCCCGGACTGATCGCGGTCATTATACTTCTGATCACCACATTACTGACCAGTATTGCCATAGTCCGCGAAAAGGAATCGGGCACTCTGGAGCAAATCCTCGTAAGTCCGGTCCAGCCTTATGAAATATTAATAGGAAAGGTGATCCCGTATATTATTCTTGGCTTTGTGGACAGTCTTTTTATTCTGGCAATTGGCCATTTCTGGTTCAAAGTTCCCATTATCGGTTCCTTCCTGACCCTGTGTATGATTCTGCTCCTGTATATTCTGACAGGATTGAGCTTCGGTCTTTTCATATCCACGGTCACCCGGTCCCAGCAAATCGCCATGATGGCTGTATTACTGGCAACCATACTGCCCAGTATGCTGCTGAGCGGTTTTATATTTCCGGTCAACAGCATGCCGAAACTGTTTCAATATTTAAGCAAGGTGATACCCGCCACGCATTTTCTTGAAATCATCCGGGGAGTGATGCTCAAGGGAAACGGCCTGCCGGAACTGAAAACGCATATCCTGTATCTGTTACTCCTAACATCCGGATTCATAGGGATCAGCATCAAAAAATTCAGGTCGACATTGGGATAAAATATGCACAGGATATTCTATCTGGCACAAAAAGAGTTACAGCAACTGATCCGTAATACTGTTTTTTTACGGCTAATTTTCATTGTGCCCTTCATTCAGATCGTGATCATGGGATTTGCCATTACGACGGATATTCGAAATGTGCCTGTAACTGTCGTTGATCTGGATCATTCTGCCTTCAGCCGCCGTCTTCTGGATGCCTTCACAATTACGGAATCGTTCCGGTTTCTGGGAATTTCAGAAGACGAGGAAGACGTCAAATCCCTGATGGATTTTGGAAAAATTAAACTCGCACTGGTCATTCCTTATCATTTTGAAAGGGATTTAAAAAGCAACCGGAATCCGCAGGTACAGGCTATCCTGGAAGGCGTCAACGGAAATACTGCAGGGATTGTGATGGGTTATGTTTCCGAGATCGCAGCGAACCTCAGGCGGGAGTGGCTGAAAGAGGCAGGGATTCCAGGGCAGAATGAGTCTGGTTCACAGGCAACAGGTATTGAGATAAGGATGATGTACAATATACAGATGGAAAGTGTCAATAATATCGTTCCAGGGATTCTGGTGCTTCTCATCATGGTGGTTACCTCTTTTCTGACCGGTATGGGTATTGTGCGTGAAAAGGAGATGGGGACACTGGAACAGCTCATGGTGACTCCCATCCGTAATATGGAGCTCATCCTGGGGAAAGTGATTCCCCTGATCCTTGTAGCATTCATACTGCTGAATATCGGGATAATTGCCGCGGGACTCATCTTCGGTATCTGGATAAAGGGCAATCTCCTAACACTTTATATCATGTCATTTTTTTTCAGTCTGTCCACACTTGGGCTGGGTATTTTCGCTTCAACTCTTGCGAAGACACAGCAGCAGGCCATGTTCATTACCTGGTTTTTTATGATTTTCGCCATACTTCTTTCAGGATTTTTTATCCCGATCGATAATATGCCGGTTCCGGTACAGGTTATCACGTACCTCAATCCCGTACGTTATTTTATGGCTGTCATCCGTGAGATCTATCTGAAAGGCACCGGATTCAATTATCTCTGGAAAGAAGGGCTTTACATGATCATTTTCGGATTCAGTACGTTCATATTTGCAGCCACGCATTTTCACAAGCGTCTGGGGTAATTATCAGGCTGAAAAGAAAACCTCAGGAGCAAGCCTCCTGACAGTAGGATTATTTTCCTTTTTATGGAAGGAGATTCGCGATGAAGAGACTGCACAAAATCTTCTGCCTCTGTTCCTTTTTTATCCTCTGTATATCCTGTGCCCGTCAGAATGAGCGGATCGTTACACCGGTTGAGGCCATTCATCTGGCTGAAAGTGTACTTGACATGGAAAGACCCAGGCAGAGTCATACGGCAACATCCGTGAAAACCTCTGTATTCGATGGGAATTCTGCCTATATCGTCACAGGTGAATCGGGAGATGAGCGTTTCAGGGCAGTCGTCGATGCACGGACGGCGAGAGGCATGGAGATATACAAAAACGGATCGCTCTTTTACAGGTGGAAAGGCCCTCTCGTGGCAGCGCATCGCGGAACCGTGAAGTTCGCACCGGAGAATACATTGCCTGCGTTTGCGGCAGCCATAGAAAGAGGAGCAGATCTGATCGAAATGGATATCAGGGAAACCAGGGACAAGGTCCTTGTCATCATGCACGATGCAACTGTTGACCGCACAACAAATGGAAAGGGGAGGGTTGACCAGCTGACGCTTGCGGAAATAAAAAAGCTGGATGCAGGTTCCTGGTTCAGCACGGATTTCAGGGGGGTCCAGGTACCGACGTTTCAGGAGGCTCTGGATGCGATTCGCGGCAAAGCACTCCCGGATCTGGATTTCAAGGCAGGATCAGCAGATAAATTCATTGAAGTGCTCAAAGAGGAGGGGCTTCTCGGGAAAGTGACTCTGTACTGCGGGGATTGGGATATGATCAAAGAGGTCAATAGGCTTGCTCCCGACGGTTTTTATCTCCGTCCTACAGTACCGGTAGGACGCGTGGGTCTCCCCACAATCCTCGCGGAACTGGATCCACAGATCGTCAACATTAACTGGCAGGAATTGAGTGAAGGGCTGGTCAGGGATGTCCATCTTTCAGGACGGAAGTCCTTTCTGAATACGATGGATGAGGATACAGAGCTGGTGATGCAGTTGGCGCTGGACACTGCTCCGGATTACATTCAATCCGATCACATCGATATACTTATGCCGATGCTGCAGGCCAGAGGATGGCACAAATAGAGATTCGATGAAAGGAATACTCTTATGTTTTACCTGCGATTCATAGTCAAACCTGTTGCCATGACCTTATTAGCAGCCCTGCTCCTCACCTGTTCGCAGGACAAGAGAACCGTAAAAAGGGTGATGGATGAATGTGTCACCCGCCTGTATCAAACCATGAACGAACAGGAACTGGCTTCTCTGGATAATGAAAAGATCCTGAACCTGTTTTCAAATGTAAATAAAAACATACTGGCAAGCCGTTACTGGAGCTTCGATACGAATGTTCCGGTCATAGTATCCGTGATGCAGCACGAGGCACAACCAGTTTTTCCTTTCTGGCTTGAAGAGGCCGGTTTTGTACTGACAGATCTTAAAGTGCGAAATGAGGAATATGGTTACAATGTCTGGCAGAAATCCTTTCCTCATGGGCGGGTCGGACTTGGAATAAACGGTTTTGATAAACACCGTCCGCACTACTTTATCTGTATCGGTCCGGAGAATAAGGGAGATAAAGTAAAGTTAAGCGGGTTCTTCCCGGAAAAGCAGCATGTTTCAGTAGTGAAAACAGGCGCATTTACATATCACGATTGGGATGAACTCGTTCTCACCGAAGTACCGGAGGAGCTTTCCGGTCAGATACTTCTGACAACCATTCGCGGCCGGGCACGCGAAGCCCATCTGATAGATGCATTTCGAAGAACGCCGGTCCCGTCTTCGGAAGAACCGGATCAGTTAATGCTCACATGGAGCGGGGATCCTTCTCATACGCAGTCCATTCAGTGGCGGACGAATACTCTCACTGAGGACGGCATTGTCCGTTACTGGAAAAAACTTACGGGCCGGAACGCAGTAATAAAGGAGGTGAAGGCCGAGCGCCGGGTCCTGGAGGACAGGCTTCTTGAGAATGACAGGTTCATTCACCGGTTCACCGCATTCATTAAAGACCTGGATCCGGCAACCGTATATGCCTATCAGGTAGGCAGCCATGAAGAGCAGAAATGGAGCAAAGAGTCTGAATTCATCACAGCTCCGCTCGGGGATGCGCCCTTCACTTTCGTGTATTTTGGCGATACGCACCGCTCTCCAGAGTGGGGTGAACTGATCTACCTTGCTCATAAAAACTATCCAGAAACTGCATTCTATGTTGTGGCAGGAGACCTGGTCAGCACAGGTCTGTACAGGGAAGACTGGGACCGGTTTTTCCAGTTCTCGGCCGATGTGATCAGGAACAGGCCCCTTGTGCCATCTCTGGGCAATCACGATGATCAGGACGGTCTTGGTGCTTCCATGTATCTTGATCTTTTCGCTCTGCCTCAGAATGCGCCTGACCATATGGAGAAAGAAAGGGTGTACAGCTTCAACTACAGCAATGCTCTTTTTCTTATTCTTGATGCTACATCTCCGCCGGAAGAACAGGCCGGCTGGCTTGAAAAACAGCTTTCTTCAACAGATGCGGACTGGAAATTCGCAGTTTTTCACTTCCCGCCTTTTATGGACAGAGATGATTATAAGGATATACGTCAGATCTGGGGCGCAGTTTTCGACAGGTATCATGTGGATATGGTAATGAGCGGACATGTGCACTATTATGCACGGTCAAAACCGATATTCGATCAAAAACCTGCCGGATCCCCGGCACATGGGACCATCTATGTCACTTCAATTGCCATACCTGCAGGAGACAATGAAAACCCGGATCCGGAATACACGGAAGTCCATTTCGGAGGAGGCTGGCTTTATCAAAGGATCGATTTGATCGGAAACCAGCTCCGCTATCGTGTCTTTGACCGGGGATCGAATATTCGTGATGAATTCATAATCGAAAAATAAAGAGGAAGAGAATCGTATGGAAAAGCTTACAGTAGACAGACGGCAATTTCTTAAAACCTCTGCCCTGGGGGCACTGGCTTTTTCACGGTGCACACCTTCAGGGAATCGTTCCGGCGGGAAACCAAATGTCATTATCATTCTCTCGGACGATCAGGGTTATGGGGATTTCTCCTGTCACGGAAATCCGGTTCTTAAAACCCCGAATTTTGACCATCTGCACGATGAAAGCATTCGCCTCACCGATTTTCATGTGACGCCTGTATGCACACCCACCCGCGGCCAGCTGATGACAGGCCTCGATGCCATGCATAACAGAGCGTGCTGTGTACCTTCAGGCCGCAATCTCATGAGGCGGGATATCCCCACTCTGGCAGAACTGATGAAAGGAGGCGGGTACCGGACAGGTCTTTTCGGCAAATGGCATCTCGGGGATGCGTACCCGGACCGTCCCATGGACAGGGGTTTTGAAAAAGCGGTCTGGTTTCGGGGATACGGCCTGGAATCTGAGATCGAATTCGACAATGACTATATGAATCCCCGCTATCTAAATGGAACTGCAGTGAAAAGAGCGGACGGTTACTG
>CAYXFJ010000116.1:7034-9408 GCA_964464265.1 uncultured bacterium | reverse complement strand
TATTTTTGTCCAGCCCGCGGCGGCTTCCCTGCAGGACGAGCACACTTTCCTCCAGCGTGGCTGCTATGGGATTGATCCAGAGTGTGGCCGTTCCCTTGATCACATCATCGAACGCGTATTGCCAGACCAGCGCACCCGTAGAAGCATCGATCTTTTTCAGGTGATGATCATATGCGCCCAGAACGAGAAAAAGTTTTCCATCCTCCCGGACGAGCAGAGGCTGTCCCGTCCATCCTGATCCCGCCCATTCAACTTCACCGGAACGTACAGAAACAACGGTCTTTCCTTTCCCCAGATAATGTTTCCAGATCACGTTGAGGCTGTCCGGCGCACGGTTGCCGTAATAGTTCCTTTGCCTGCCGCCCAGATAAGTCCCTATTACGACCTCGATCTGATGGATGCTGCCTCCTGAAAGCTTCGTGAAATCCTGTGCAAATGCGGCAGCGCCAGTTAACAAACCTGTGCAGAGATAAAATATGATTTTATTGAATCCCATTCGTTCCTGCCGCTTCTTTTTAATGCCACGTCTGAGAAATATTGAAATAATACAGGATCCGCTGCAGCTACCGGCAAAAAAGAAGGTTAAAGCTCCGGAATGATTCCTGCTTTAACCTTCATGCGAAAAAAAATCTGACGGATTTGTGAAAAATCCAATAACCGTCTTCAATTACAAGGCTTATGATTTCAAAGGGATTCTTTATAGATGCCGGATTCCCCTTTTTCACTTCACCTTTTTCGTTTCCCTTATTCAGGCTCCCCGGTTGACTTCTTGGGTTTATCACCGACTTCCTTTTTAATCTTATCGATCTCTTTTTCCTTTGCAGCGATCGATTTTTTCAACTCCCCGATCTTTTCCACAATCTTTTTTACTGCAGCATTGGCTGCCAGGCTTCCCTGTTTTTTTGATGTCAGAAACTCGTAAGTTTGACCGCCCAGAGCGTTCATATTCTTGTCCAGATTCCGTTTCAGACTGAGGATATCCACCTTGACCTTCCCTATCCGGGTGTACTCTTCAGTCTTCTCTGCTGCAACAGAAACGCCTTGTTTGACGGTTTTCTTGACATCTTCCCAGAATGTTTTCGGCATATCTATTCCTCCTTAAAAATGTTTTATAATTCCTTTTTCAGAACAGATACAGTTTGTGATCCCTTTTGTTATACCTGGTAATATAATCATTTTTCTTCTAGATTCAATATTAAAATTGCAAATTCCGGGCCAGGCCTGCCCAAATCCCATTTACCCTCAATCTCAGCCCGCAGGAACTGTTCCCGCGCCAGAACTCATCCCAGAACTGGACTCAAACCGTCCATTAAAAACTCTCCCTTTTCATTTTTTTTCTTGCAGTTCTCGATCTTTAATTATATGTTTAAAGGAATTCCCCCCCCCTTCCCCTTTCAGGAGAAAAAATCATGCAAACCAACAGACGTACCTTCATCAAATCCCTTGCCGGTGCTGCCGGTATGAGCCTCTCAGGTGCCCTTCCGGCTTCCATGAAAACCGTTTCTCCGGCAGATCCGTTTGTGATAGGCCTTATCGGCTGTAAAAATATGGGCTGGTCCGATCTCGTGGATTTCATGAAAGAGCCTGGCGTACGCTGTGCTGCTCTGTGCGATGTGGACGATTACTGGCTCAATAAAAGAGCAGAGGACGTGGAAAAGATGACCGGAAAAAGACCGAAACTGTACAAGGATTTCCGGAAACTGATAGAGCGGAAAGACATTGACGCGGTGATCATTGGAACGCCGGATCACTGGCACTGTCTTCAGCTAACTTTTGCCTGTGAAGCCGGCAAGGATGTATATGTGGAAAAGCCACTGGCCAACACCCTTGCAGAATGCGATATCATGGTCAGGGCAGCGAAAAAATATAACCGGGTAGTACAGGTCGGCCAGCAGCAGAGAAGCGCCGTGGAATGGAAAAATAGTGTACAATTCGTGCAGTCCGGCAGGCTTGGAAAGATCCGTACCGTGAAGGTCTGGGCCAACTTCCATTACGGAGCAGGAAAACCGGCCGTGCCCGATCAGCCAGTACCCGAAGGCGTGGATTTCGACATGTGGCTGGGACCCGCACCTGACCGCACGTTCAACATCAACCGGTTTCACGGTTCTTGGAGAATGTTCTGGGACTACGGCGGCGGACTGCAAACAGACTGGGGTGTGCATCTCTTAGACATGGGATTATGGGCGATGAATATCACAGGACCTCCGAAATCCACGCGTGCAAATGGGGGCATTTTCGCGAACCGGGACAGGGCCCTGGAAACAGCGGACACCCAGCATGTACTTTACGCCTTCGATGATTTCAATATGACCTGGGAGCATCACGGCGGCATACAGAGCGGTCCCTGGGGACGGAATTACGGGATCGCCTTTAT
>CAYXFJ010000116.1:0-6934 GCA_964464265.1 uncultured bacterium | reverse complement strand
GGAACAAAACGGTTTTTCGGCTGTCCTGAAGCGGACGCGCTCGTCAAACCAGATTACAGGAAGCCCTGGATATTTCCGGAAATAGACTGAGGAGGGAAACGATGGCAACAAGACGAGACTTTTTACAGACCGCCGGATTTCTTTCGGCCGGAGCCGGGCTCGGCCTCATGCCGATTCTGAAATGTAGTACGGCCGGAAACCGCAGGCTGAAGGAGATCGGCCTGCAGACCTTTACCATACGAACGGAACTGGAAAAGGATTGGAGGAAGGCTTTGGTCAGGGTGGCTGAAATAGGTTACAGGAACCTGGAGATGGGCGGTCCTCTCGGAGGTCTGTCCGTGAAAGAATTCCTGGCTTTCCTGAAAGAGACCGGGCTCACAGTTCTTTCGGGCGGAACCTCCATGTCCGGCTTCGCTGAATCAGCGGACAGGGTAATCGAGGAAAGTCTCGAGATGGGAAAAAAATACCTGATCTGCTTCTGGCCATGGACGGATTCGGCGGAAGGTAAAACACTGGATGACTGGAAGGCTATGTCTGAGTCTTTGAACCGTATCGGCGAAAAGGCGAAGAAGGCCGGCCTTTCCTTCGGTTACCACAACCATGACCTCGAGTTCCAGGTCACTGAAGGAAAGATACCCTTCGATACCGTACTCGAGTATACGGATCCAGATCTCGTCTTCATAGAGATCGACCTGTACTGGATCGAAAAAGGGAATCAGAAACCTATCCCCTACTTCGAGAAATATCCGGGACGTTTCCCGCTGTGGCATGTTAAGGATATGGACAATACACCGGAGCGTTTCTTTGCATGTGTGGGAGAGGGAATCATGGATTTTCCGGCTATATTCGCTAAAGCTAATGTTGCGGGTATGAAGCATGTTATTGTAGAGCATGACCGCCCGGAATCTCCCATGGACTGCATCCGTCAGAGCTTCAACTATCTGAATAGTCTCAGGTTTTAAAGGACGGCCTTGTTTGCTTCTGCCCCTGCCGGACGCCACGGGGGATGATGATAGAACGATCGTAAATCAACCGGTTCAATAGAACGCACCCGTCAAACCGGATTACCGGAAATACTGTATCTTTCCGGAGATTGATGAATTGGCCGTCGCTCTGCGTGTCTTGCGGAATGCGCCGGACCCTCTCGGATCAAGAGGATGAATCCTTCCTGAACTGGTTTTCCAGTTCCCTTTGAAGCACCCTGAGGATTTCCGGATGGCTTTCCGCCTGATTCACTTTTTCCAGAGGATCAGAGGCAATGTCGAAGAGCTCCTCCTCTGCTCTTGAGAGATCCGGACCGTGATGTATGAGCTTCCATGAACCCTGACGCAGTGCCAGTTCATTGGGTGTCCGCCAGTACAGGGTCCTTTTATCCTCATTTACTGCTCCCGAAATCAGGGACCAGATGTTCTTTCCTTCAATGTTCGCATCAGGATTTATGGAGGCTCCCGCAAGATGTGCCAGTGTGGGCAGTATATCCGTGACGCTGATCACTCCTTCGATTTTTCCGGGTTTCAGGCGATCTTTCCAGTAAAGAAGAGCAGGAACGCGAATGCCCCCTTCATAGAGATCTCCCTTCCATCCCCTTAAAGGAAGGTTATCTCCAAGCATATCACTGGGTTTGTATCTTCCCCCGTACTGCTCTCCTGGATCCAGCCAACTCTCTTGGCCTCCATTGTCGCTTGTGAAAAAGAAAAGTGTATTCCGGGACACTTGATTCACCGCCTCCATGATCAGGCTTATGCTGTGGTCCATATGGGTCATGGCGGCAGCAAATACGCGGCGCGAAGGATTGGAGATGGTTTCCCTGTAAGGTCCTTCCCACTTTTCCTCTTCCTTTAGAGGGAAATGCGGCACACTGAAATTCACATACAGGAAGAAAGGCTTGCCTTTATCACGGATCCCGGTGACGTACTTCACAGCTTCGCTGGTGATCAGGTCCGTCATGTGGCCTTCTTCATCAATGAATTGATCGTTCCTGTGCATCGTGCGGTCGCCGTTCTTATATAGATGCGTGTAAGGATCAAGCTGTCCGTGCAGGTAACCGAAACTGTAATCGAATCCGTACTGAAGCGGACCGGACTCCGGCCGCAGTCCGAGATGCCATTTTCCGGTGATGGCTGTCGAATAGCCACTGCTGCGGAGGAGCTCCGGAAGGGTCAGGGTCGCTTTTGGCAATGTATCCGTACTTCTCCCGGCGATCGGGTTGAATATTCCGAAACGCGAGGCGGGTCTTCCTGTGAGAAGCGATGCCCGGGTTGGAGAGCAGGTAGGGAAAACATAATAATTATTAAGCTCCACTCCTTCTTTTGCCATGCGGTCAAGTGTGGGTGTCTTTATTTCAGATCCGTGATATCCCACGTCCCGCCATCCGACATCGTCACCGACAAAAACGACGATATTCGGACGTGCGCCCGCATCTGTATTTTTGCCTGTGCATGACGTCAGTATC
Organism: uncultured bacterium; assembly: GCA_964464265.1. Lineage (GTDB taxonomy): Bacteria > Zhuqueibacterota > QNDG01 > QNDG01 > DSAB01 > CAYXFJ01. The sequence continues at coordinate 4,482 of CAYXFJ010000116.1, read as the reverse complement.
GGCATGGATGCCCCGGCCACAAGGCTTCCAATACCCAGACCAGTCTGTTCCAGAAACCGGCGTCTGCTGATGGCCTCTCTGAACATAGTTTTCCTTTTCAATTAATCCGTACTGTTCAGCTATTTTGGATACAGCACTTTTGAATACTGCATACCGGCGATCCGGAGCCTTGCTCAGCGGCGGCCGGAAGCGCGTCTGGCATTATCAGTCAGCTCCTTCGCTACCCTTTCGTCGCGCCTTGCCTCCCTCCTTTTTCCCATCAGCCTGTAGATGACAGCCCGCTGCCTGTACGCTCTGGGATCCTTCGGAGCCAGGTGAATGGCCTTCGTGTAATCCTCCAGAGCTCTCTGATAATTCTTGTTTTTGGTATGATAAAGTCCGCGGAGCATATAGGCACGCGGGGACTGCGGATCGATTTCCACGGCTTTTGTAGCATACTGTATGACTGTGGCCGGATCCCGCTGCGCCAGCGCCTTCTCGAGCCATTCATTGGCCCTTATAGTATTGGCAATCCTGCTCAGTTTTTCCTTGTTTTCAGGTTTCGGGTCTTTCCCGAGATCAGCGATCTGCGCTTCCAGCTCTTTATTGCGTTCTCTCTCAGCCTCAAGCTCACTCTTCAGGTCCTCATCGCTTTTTATTTCCCTGATCCTGTCGTTCAGTACTTTCGTGTCGATGGTTGCTTCGATTTCCACGATATAAGCGAACGTATTATCCACGAGCTCGCGCTTTTCACTCAAGACTTCCGTTTTCAGTACACCCCCGGTATACGTGATGATCTCATCCTTGACCAGCTGATAATTGAGTACCGTTGTATGGGATTCGAGGTAGGTGCCGGTTTGTTCGAGGGCGGTTCGTTTTGCATCGTTAATGGCAAGAGTCTTTGCATCTTCTTCGGTGAGTCCGGATCCCAGAAATGCGGTCCCCGTTGTCTTCACGGTCAGGATATTTTCCTGGATCAGAACGGATTCCTGCGCCCGGACCTGCAGGAATACTGCGGGAAGAAATCCCATGACCAGAAAAAGCATTCTCGATATGCGGATTTGGAATTTCATGAATGTTCCTCACATTATTATGAAGTAATTGATGACTGGTGTAAAGACAGAATACACCAATATTACATGGTTTGCGGTTTCGAATCAAGGGAATTGTTGTGTGACTTCAAAAACCTGCCGCGTCCGTATAAATGAAAAGGCCATGTCCCTCCTGGTAGCCATTCATCCTGTTCAGGCCTCCTGACGGACATTACCTCTGTTCAAACTTCCTGGCAGCCATCCCTCTATTCCGACCAGCCGGGCAGAGAGACACTCGCCTGGTAATTCGAGCTATTGTAAAGAGGATTGCGCACAGGCTGGTAAATCCTGCCCTGAACTGGATTGTTAGCCTGAGTGTACACCCAGATTTCGTGCGGGTCCCATACGACGATCTCATCCCTGGGATCGCCTGTGATGTCAAGAACCGCATTGCACAGTTCGGGATGGCCGTCTTCGGGGAAACGCACCACACATCTCCCCCATCCGTCGTACAGCCCCCCTTCCTTTGCACTCGCCGACAGAACGAAAAATTCTTCGGAACTGCCGGTCCAGTTGATGGGCAGCATCATGCTGCCGTGCTGTACCGGTTCGCAGTCATGATAAAGATCGCCCCTGGAATCGAAGAAATGGATGATCCCCTGGTTCGCCCAGAAATTGATGGACACTGTTTCCAGTCCAGGCAAATCGTCCCTGAAGTTCGCCACTGCCGGATTCTGTACATGTCCCAGATGATGATGCCTGAGTATCTCACCGTCCAGGCCGATGAAAAGCATTCCCACGTCGCTCGCCGCGTTCATGATCACAGGCCTCGCATCCGGGCGGTCGTCGAAACGGGCAACCGCCACTCCGTCGCAGTGATCCTCCAGAGTGCTGTCCTTTGACCATACCAGAGTGCCGTCATCATCGTACAGTGAGTATCCGATGACAAGCTCGTCCCTGCCGTCCCCGTCCGTATCGAAAGCAAACGGATAATGGCCTGTCTTGCAGGCTCCTTCCCACAGGAGGTTCAGCCTGTCGTCCAGCACCCAGAAATGCTGATACCGGTCCTTGATCACGATATCCCCGTCATGGCCCTTACCCCGCACGTCACAGAAAAAGAGGCAATCCCCCAGAATATGCCTGAAACGGTCATAGGGAGGATCTGTGCACTTGTTGAGAGGAGTGGGAGAACTGAACTTTGTTTTTCCCGTTGCACCGTCCGCTACCACGATTTCAAAATCCCGGGTGTATACAACTTCGGCTCTGCCGTCACCATCCAGATCGTGTATCTGAAAAGCGACATCGTTGGTCAGCTGGTTCTTCCAGAGATCCGGTACACCGTTCTGCCAGAGCCTTTTACCGTCAAAGGTCAGGGCTGTCAGACACGCCACCTCACTGTTGGTATCTTTTGGACCATGATGCTTTACCTGGCCGATAAGAATATCGGGCTGGCCGTCATTATTGAGATCCCCGAACCGAACATTCCTGTCCGCACCGAAACCGTCCGTAACTATTTTCTTCCAGAACACCATTTTCGGATTTTTCGATTGAAGCTGCCGGATCTCTTCCTGGCGTTCCCTGCGGGCTATGTTAAACTGCTTCAGCCCCGCTCCTGAAGTCATGACCCTGACAGTCTGGAAACGTGTGGGTATGTCGGATGTAAGACCTATCTTCCCTTTCTGGAAAGCCGCGTCATCCGCCTCAAGAAAGACCTGTCCGTTGATCTCCCCGGCAATATGGGTTCCCTTCACTGTAACCTTCGCCTGAAGTATCTCTCCGGGCTTCCAGGAGAACGGGCTTTCAGCCAGTATCAGTTCATCCGCTGTACGCAGGCTCTTTTCATGCCTGACTCTTTTGACAACCGCCTTCTGACCGTCCACACCAAAAAAGTAGTAGCACCTGTCGTTCCTGTAGCGGAAGAGCATTCCGCTCTGGCCTGCATCCGATCCGGGCATGAACCGGACTTCAAGTGTGTAGTCTTTCCAGAGTGAATCCCCTGCGATGATCATGGGATGGGTATATTTCTGCTCCTGCCTGGAAGCAGTATAGGTCTGGGCCATTTCCATATGCTCATTTCTGATCACCCGCCATGCGCGCTGGGATGCATTGCTCCTGAAGCAGGATACGACCCAGTTGCCCTTTGGAGCCGTGGCCTTTATATAATGGTACTCAGCATGGGCTCCAACCACGTCGCCTGAGAACATACCGGATTCCAGGTCGGAGAAATCATCAAAAAAGAGAACCTGTTCCCTCTCGGGGAAACAGCCTGAAACAAGGAGCAGCAAAATAGCCGTAATTTTTCTAATGAAGGGAAAAAAATTCATCATCGCACCACCATTATTTTTTGAGCCCTGATGACTCCACCTGCCCTGAGCACGATCAGGTAAATCCCGCTGGACACAGGCCGGTCATGCCCGTCCTTTCCCTGCCAGTCAAGAAAATGGATACCCCGGGTCCGGGATTCACCATTAACGAGTATACGGACTCTCCGTCCCAGAATATCGTATACGGTCAGATCGACTCTGGCATTCTCTGCCAGCCTGTAAGTGATACGCGTCTCAGGATTGAAAGGATTGGGATAGGCGGGCATCAATTCCGTTTCTTCCGGGACTCCGGGATCATCTGTCCGGACGCCTGTGCCCCCTGTCAGATTCTGGATCACAAAGTACCGGCTTCCGATCGCGTCCTGATTTCCCGCATTATCCGTGACGAACCATTCCAACCTGTGTACACCGTTATTATACTGTGTCGTGTTTAAAACAAAATATGAGCCAGCGCCGTCTGTATTGGAATAGCCGGGGAACAACGTAGCGATGTCTGCGCGGTAAATGTTGTATCCGGGATGACCCAGGTTCACTCCATCCACGTACACGTCAATCGTGGAACCGTCTTCAGGGATCTTATTGGGCTGAGGCGTCAGCGCCCACCCCCAAATGATATAATTGTCCCCGATAGCCACACCGCCATAGACTGGAGTATCGATTATACCAAACGGTTTGACTGAATTGCTGTTATCCACATACATTCCTTTAGTTCCCGTCAGCGACTCCTCATTCCCCTCCACGTCCGTGGCAACCGCCTTGATTTCGACCTGACCGTTCCCTCCGCCGGGCAGAAAATTCGTCAGGAAAGAGTAACCCCATCCTGCTTTGTAACCCGCCGGATAATACTTTGCCCATGATTCTATATCCGGCCTTATTCCTTCCACAAATCCGGCATCACCGAGAAAAACCCAGGAACCCGCCACCCAATAGTACAGCTTTACAGATACAATACCGCACTCGTCAACAGCCCATCCTGAAAGCTCCACACTTCCATGAACTATTTGACTTTTCGGGGCATAGTCGAAGGAACCATACGGAGGATATGTAACACTGTTCACATTCAGGATAGCAGGAATCTTCACAGAAGAGTTGACCGCATTGATATCCGAGATACTGATAGTGCCGGAATACATTCCCGGATCCAGGCC
>CAYXFJ010000115.1:0-9412 GCA_964464265.1 uncultured bacterium | reverse complement strand
CCGGGTGAGAAGGTTCCGGTTCCGGTTGAGCGTCCTGAATTTACCGATGACAGCCCCCAGTTTCCCGTTCCTTAAAAGTGCCAGTACGAGCCTCTTCAGAGATCCGGGCTCCGGAATATTATCCGCATCGTAAACAGCGATCAGTCCGTACCGAGCGTGCCGTAATCCTTCGTTCAGGGCATGTGCTTTTCCTCTGCCTGAATCAGCTTCAGGCAAGGCAATATGCCTGATTCTCTCATCCTTCGCGCTGTAATTGTCAAGTATAAGGCCGGTATTATCTGTGGATCCGTCATTGATCACGATAATTTCCAGTTTATCATCCGGATAATCCAGTGCAAGCATTCTATTAAGGGTCATCTCAATGACGATTTCTTCATTTCGTGCAGGTATGAGAATGGATACCGGAGGCAGTTCCGGAACTGTACCCTGGTCCTGAATATTGTCCTTTTCCATTTTGATACGGTACCGGTAACCCATTAAACTTAAAAAAAGCTGGTACAGAATCATGATCCAGATAACGGAAACAGAGAAAAGAAATAGAATGTCAAATAGCATAGAGCTGAGCATGTTGCTGCTTCCTCGAGAGTGAGATCAGGTGTTGTTTTTTCGGGCTCGCTTGCGTCTGAAGAACCGGATTGCATATAACGTGATCAGGCTTAATCCGGCAACAGAACTGAGAGAAACGATCAAAAGAGAAGTCACCAGACTGAAATTCTTCACGGGCAGTGCTATGGAGTTGCGTGTCATAATCCTGACACTGTGCCTGCCTGAAGGCATCTTCAGTGCATAGCCGGAAATTCCATGGAATATCTCGGCTTCATAGGATTCATCATCCAGTATGACTTCATGCGGTTCTTCATTGATCAAAAGATAATTGCGGAAGCTTGAGTTGTATTCGATCTGAATTCCTCTGGAAAGGGTGCTGCAGTCGATCAGTTCCCCGCTGAGATCGATCAATTTTGTGGTACTCTTCAGGGAATTGAACAGCTTTCCATTCGAATTCATCGGTTTAATCTCATGGTTTCCGGATGGCAGGAGCAGATTTCCCCTGAAATAGGCCGGCCATAAACGGTTGTTCACGGCAATGTTCTTGTGAACATCATAATTCAGATCTACAGTCACTGTCCTGTCCGAAAGTATCTCCCAGCTGTCAGGATTCACCTTCTCCCTGGTATCCGCTCCATACACATAGGAAATCCAGGGAAGGTCCACTTCATAAATACTGGACTCTGAATACAGCGCCACACGATTCCCATCCTCACCTGCACTTTTCATGAGCTGATAGAACTCTAATCCGCTTGGCTGCTGCGTGGGTGCGAGGCTCAAGTCCCAGTCTCTGAATGGAACGATGTTGATATCAAGGATAATATCCGATCTGTCTGAAAGCCCCTGGTAAGCATCGGACAGCATCCTGTATCTATCCGGTCCCAGATGCCAGAGCTCCTGCGGATCTTCGATCTGAAGGGTGAAGGGATACTCCTTCTTAAGGCCGATCAGACGCTGCATATCCATGCCAATGCCCCTGCCCGTTTTTCTGGCAAAACGGTCATCGATACCCGTGACCATGATCTCCAGATCTGTTCCTTTGGTACAAAGCTCCCTTTGGAGAAAAGCCAGCAAATCTCTGTGAAGTTCAAAGACCAGATCTCTCCTGTATTGTTCGAACCGTCCCCAGCTGACTGGATTTCGTTTCCAGAAATAGGAAGAATTTCGATCGAACAGCACTTTTGGATCAAAGCCCTGCATTTTCCTGAATGACTCGCGCATGTAAGGATGCATGGGTGTGAACTGACGGGGATTTTCCGGTCCCAGGGGTGATTCAAAATAAAGCTCGGCCAGATTGATGCCATCCCAGTCAAAATCCTGTATCATTTGGGAGAGTTCCTGAAATGCGGCTTCCTTGCATTCCGGAATGTAGAGCGCCATGTGGCTGCGCCAGTCGATGACCGCTTCTTCTCCTGTCGCGGTTATTTCCCTCCATTCCGGATGCTCTTCCCAGAATCTTATATTGACATGAGGCAACTCCAGCCACAGATAAACAGTCATGGCATTCTCATGTGCAAGTCTGATAAGCCGCGCATAATCATAGGTCCATTCCGTATATGTATGCCATCCGGCTGCATAGATGGTCCTGAAACCGTTTTTCTTCCACGATTTAACGAGCTCCTCTATGCTGACATCTTCCCTGTCGCCCGGCTCAAAATAGACCTCCGCCGATTCCCGCCTTACCAGGGGCCAGAGGTCGAACTGTCTCTGAATGAGATCACAGAAATAAGGATAACGGCTGTAACCCAGTCCGGTCAGGGGATCAAATAATGTCGCAAAATAGAGATATTTCCCCTCTCCGTACTCTCCGCCTATAACCACAGGATCCCCCGATTCTTTTTCAGAATAAAAAGTCACATATTCAACCGGAACGTCAACGGTCTGGTAGGTGTCGCTGGATTTCCATATCATTTCAACCTGAGGATAGTACTCATCGACCACCTTATCGATCTCTTTTACTTCATCGGACGGGACGATTCCTAGACGCATACTGAGATCCGAGGGTTTCTCGAGAATCAGATGGACTCCCCCGGATAATGCATCGATGAGAAAAAGTTTCTGCTGTTCACTGAGCTGAAGGGCAGCTGAAAGAGGAACGATAATGAGGTTGACACCCTCGGGGATATTAAAAAAGTCCTTCACATCCGCAGTCTGATAGTCGATGCCTACTGACTGGAATGCATTTATAAAACTCTTCTGATCTGTCAGCATCTCACCCGTGGCCCTATTGTCCAGGATGATCAGGGGAATGACCGGCGGAACTGCTGCCTCAAGATGCCCTTGCTCCCAGAAATTGACCTTTGTCCGGGATTTCCGGAAAGAATGCCAGAGGTTCGCAGGGAACTGCGGCTGAAGAACATCCAATCCGCCCGCAATATACAACCAGCCGTCAGGACAGGTAATCTCCCGTGTGAAAATTTCATTCACCCGGTTATCGCTGATTCTTTTATTTTTATCCTTTCCACGGTTGTCAAGATACATTTCCCTGAAGTACTGATCTTTGAGCTCGAGGGAATAGGTACCCTGCCCGGTCAGCGTGATGTGATTGTCAGCCGCAACTCTATTGTCGAGCTCCCGGACATCACAGAACATGTATCCGAGCGATTGAATTCCTTTAACGATCTGTTTCAGCACATCGATGGGCACAAAGGGGTGGAAAAAGAAGCTGGCAAAGCCATCACGGACAGACAGATTATTCATTGCAAGATTCACGACACTCTCTGCAGATGGATTGTTGAGTGGCACATAGCCCAGATTTTCCGGAACGAGCTGTGCTTTCCCATCTTTTGAAGGAATGAAGAATGGGAGCAGCTGGTCTGTTCCGGTCTCATCCATGGTCTGTCTTCTCTCATAGGCCGTACTGAAATAAGTATCAAACACACCGTAATCCAGCTGGGAAGCTGCATAATGAGGTGTTTCCCACATAATCGGATAAAGCCGGTTCTGGTAACATTCACTCAGGGCTATCTCTATCCTGTTCCTGATATAGTCCTCCGAATCCTGAAAGACCGGGGAATCATTGATCCTGTCCCAGAATTCATAATCGTCTGTCGTCTGGCCTCTGTACTGATGGGTGTACCCATGGAGAACGATATTGCCTCCTCTGGAGACTGCATATCTCAATGCTTCGACAAGTTCAGGCTGATCCGAAAGAGCGACGGTCGTGTTGGCAGACGGATCCAGATAGAAAGGCGTCAAACCCACAGCAAACGGAATGTGACGGGAATGAAGAAAATTCGCAATTTTCTTCAGGCTGGCAGGATCGGACATGGGATTGACATCCTCAATCCTTACCAGAGCATGATGCTTTTCTGTATGATCCTCCCGGAGAATTTCATGCAGCAGGTCCGCAAAGACAATATGCCTGCCGCCCTCGACGACGTAATCTATTGGGATATCCGCGAAGTACCAGAAAGATCCGCTCTGTACTGCATAGGGAACCTCCTGCTCCGAACTTCCGGCAGTGGCTTTGACCTGGCATATGTTCGAATCCGTCACACGGATGATCTGCAAAAGTAAATCCATTTTTGTGAAGGATCTTTTCTGATAGAAAATGTCATATTTTTTACTTTCGCTCGTCTGCTCGAACAGAAAGCCCAGTTTTTCTTCTGACAGATCAGCCAGCAGCTGAATATTTTCACCCAGCCAGCAAACCGTGTGTCGGGAATCGAACAAAAACGATAAAAATGCTTCCGGCAGGGACTCCCTGTATTCGGTGCCCAGGTAGAAAATGAAATCAGCTTCCCCTGCCATATCCGGGATAAATCGTTGTTCCACAGGGATCAGCGTCACCGCTGTGCGGAAATGCCTGAGAAGCACTTCGATATGCCGGGCATCATTCTCACCGTTGGATTCGTATAACACAGCCACCCGTTTCAGGGGTATAAATTTCGATACTTCCTGGATACGGGGCCACAATCCAAGCCTGTCTGCCTGATGAGAATCATAGAAATCGATGCCGGCAGGACCGGCTTCCAGAGAGGATTGAAAACTCTGTACGAATTGCCCTTCGGATACTTCTACGCCGGATAAAGGAGTCAATTCAATATGGATGATGACCTGCGCTCTGTTGCGAACCTGATCCAGTACCCGGGCTGATGCAATGCGGGACCATTCGGGCGTGAAAAGAACTGTATTCTGAAACTGACCTGCCCACTGCTGCCAGATCAATTCAGCATTGATAATATCGGGTTTATTCCGGCTGTTGAGTATCCCGTTCAGATCAAAGCCGCTCAGGGACCTTTGTTCCTCAGGTGTTAATAGGATCCCGTTTGCACGAGGTGTCATGACAGTTGTGATGGATAAGTTCATTCCTGCTTCATGTATGCGTGCTGAGGCCTGCTCCAGTATTGAAGTCAGCGGACGGGACCGTTCGAGTTCATAGGCCCGCTTTTGATCCATACCCTGCCTGGCCGATAACGCAGAAACATCCGGCCTGCACACGTCACAGTAACACCCCTCACCCGCAGTCCAGATCACAACAGGTTCTGCAATGTCCACTCCATCCAGATCCGGATAATTTTTCAGGAGTTCATTTAGAAAACCGGCGCACCATTCCAAGTAATCCGGATTTCGTACACACATAAGATAACTGTCAGGTCCGGGTTTATAATCGCTTCCATCACTCCTTTTCACACGCCAGTCCGGATGCATCTCCCAGACCTGTTTATGCTGATAAGCCGGAATCCAGGCATAAACCTGAAGCTCTTCCCCATGACAGGCATCGATAAAAGTCCTTAAGAAGTTTCTCCGTCCGTAATCGGTTTCAGTATTCGGTGCGTATCTGGTTTTATACACAGCTCCATACACAGGATCGTATACCTTGATATAGACGGCATTCATCCCGGATTGCCGCCATAAAACTGCCTGATCCCTGCACAATTTCTCTATGCTTTCTTCTCTGTTATAATAATAGGAAGGATCGAACCTCACGGACATGAACCGTTTCTGCTGTATTTCGACGGCCTGTGCTGATAAGATGTTAGCGGACAGAAAAACCGTCCATAAAATACATAAAGCCATTTTCTGGCTTGAAGAATGAAATAAAATAGATCTCATAGCGATTTCCCTGCTGACTGAAATTAAATCATCAGACACTCTTTTGAGTCAATATTCAGCCTGATGGAGTTATAACATCCCGTAATAATATTAAACTTATACGATGCCTGTACCGGTTTCTTTTGCTATATTGCAAGTCCTGTGCCAGAAAGATTCATAGATTCATGTTAATATTACAGATTGGAAATGTCAGGAAAGCAAAAATCAGAATGTAAAAATGGGACGGACGGTTGACCTCATCACGATAGTTTCTGTCCCATCGCGAGATCACCGTCCGTTCAGTTCGCTGAAACCTTAAATGTTGCTCTGCACCATGTGGTGATGATGGCAGTGTTTTCGTTTACTTGGCGGCCTTCTGGTACACAGCCTTGGATGTTCTTTCACCGTCGGGCGTTGTCCTTGTGGCATCGATGACCAGCGCGCCTTCACTCATGGACCATTTTTCTTTGGACTCCATGGTGAACTGCTGACCATCCCTCGAAAATGTCGCCGTCGATGCAATGGTGAGGGATTGTCCGTCCTTCGCCCAGGTGACCGTGGATACCATTTTCCGGTTCTCGGAGCCGTTTTCGCACTTATTACCATCCAGGGTGTAGGTGTACGTTGTTGACACTTCCTCTCCGTCCCGGTTCGTGCGGAAAGATTCGACCGAGAGTTTGTTCTCTTCCTGAGCTACAACCATTTTGGAGGCTGCCCTGAATCTCCTCCCTCCCCCGTCACCAAGCTGGCTTTTTTCTGTATTGAGAGTCCAGTTTCCGGCAAAATTGACCTTGCTCTGTGCAAATGCGATACCGGCAAGGATCAGCACTGCGATGGCAACCCATTTAGAAATATGACGCATATATACCTCCTTCCAGATTAAAAATCAATACAGGTCTCAATTCATTTAACACATTGAAATCCAAAAAATTGCTGCATGTATACCGGAAAATCAAAAAGCCGTGAGTCTGTCGCCTGTCATGGCCTCATTGTTATATTCATATTGACAATTTCAGCAATTTCATGTATTATGCTTTATGCAGAACCTGTCCGCACGCGATGAATTAAGTCATCTATAAATAATCCTATTGTCTACAAAAAAAGGAAAGTAAAATCATGTATCTATTACCTGAGAAACTCCGCAAAAGAACCTTCCGGAGAGGAAAGAACGCATTTTTTATGATAGCCGGGACTGCGTTCATCCTTGGAACTCTGACCTTCTGTTCAAATGCGTCCTCAAAGGAAGACACTCCAGCCGTGCAGGGGGTAAAAATCGTAGAGAAGTACGGACAGCTCTGCGTGTCCGGGAACCGGATCCTGGATCAGAATGGCGATCCTCTGGTATTGCGCGGTATGAGCCTGTTCTGGAGTCAGTGGATGGGAAAATATTACAATACGGATTGCATCCGGTGGCTTTATGAGGACTGGAAATGCACGGTCGTGCGAGCAGCACTGGGAATAGAGCATGAAGGCTACATGGAAAATCCGGAACTGGAAACGAAGAAAATCCGCACGGTCATAGACGCCTGCATCAGCCTGGGAATTTACGTGATCGTGGACTGGCATGATCACCGCGCACATGAACATGAAGCGTCAGCCATCGCTTTTTTCACAGAGATCGCACGTCTGTATGGAGACAAACCGAATCTCATTTATGAAATATACAATGAACCGGAAAAGGTATCCTGGGAGACTGTGGTCAGGCCTTATGCGGAAAGGATTGTTCAATGCATCAGATCCATCGATCCGGACAATCTCATACTCGTGGGCACCCCCACATGGTCTCAGGATGTGGATCAGGCAGCTGAAAAACCCATTACATTCTGCAATGTGGCTTACACACTGCATTTTTATGCTGCAAGTCATAAACAGGATTTGAGAAACAAGGCAGCAGCAGCCATGGAAAAAGGCGCGGCTCTCTTTGTCAGCGAATTCGGCACCTGCGCACATACAGGAAGCGGTGCCATAGACCAGGAAGAGCTGGGGAGCTGGTTTCAGTTCATGGATGAGAACAGGATAAGCTGGTGCAACTGGTCCATAGCGGACAAAAACGAAACATCAGCTGTTCTCAAAGGTGGCGCCAGTGAAAAGGGAGGCTGGGCAGAAACGGACCTCACTCCGTCAGGGGTGTTGATAAGACGAAATGTCCGGACCTTCAACAACTCCCTCTTTACCGTAAGATTAAAATGAGAACACGCTGACAGCGAGGATCCTGCCACCTGTCTCATGAAAGGAAAATAGATGGATTACGGATATTTCGATGATGATAACAAAGAATACGTGATCACACGCCCGGATACGCCCCTTCCCTGGATCAATTATCTGGGCACCGAAAATTTTTACGGGATTATATCGAACACAGCCGGCGGTTACTGTTTTTTTCAGGATGCGCGGCTGCGCCGTCTGACACGGTACCGGTACAACAACATCCCCATGGATTCCAACGGGCGGTATCTGTACATCAAAGACGGTGATATGCTCTGGAATCCCATGTGGAAGCCCATGCGGACCGCACTTGACAAATATGAATGCCGTCACGGTCTGGGCTACACCCGGATCACCTCAATGAAAAAGGGTCTCGAGGCTTCCTGCCTTTTCTTCATCCCTCTGGATTCCAGAAACGAAATCTGGGACGTGCGGCTGACCAACCGATCCCGGTCCAGAAAGAGACTCCGGATGTGGAGCTACATCGAATGGTGTCTCTGGGATGCTCTGGATGATATGACGAATTTCCAGAGAAATTACTCGACAGGACAGGTCGAGATTGCTGATGGCACCATTTTTCACATCACTGAATACCGGGAACGAAGAAATCATTACGCCTATTTTTCTTCAAGTGCGCCTGTCACCGGATATGACAGTAGCAGGGATGCATTTATCGGCGTGCATCAGGGGCTCGAAGCCCCGCAGGCCATTCTGCGGGGTGCTTGCAGCGACAGTACAGCCTATGGATGGCTGCCCGTGGGCGTCCATCAAATCGATCTCGAACTCATGCCCGGTGAAACGAAGAATCTGCACTTTCTTCTGGGCTACGGGGAAAACCCGCCTGAAAAAAAATGGCTCAAAGATGGAAGAATCCGGAAGGACGAGTTCAAGAAAACGAGAGCCAGGTTTTCAGGAACGGAACAGGTGAATTACGCTTTTAAAGAGCTCGAGAAATACTGGGACCACCTTCTCTCATCGTATCAGGTTTCAACACCGGATCCGATAATTAACCGTATGGCGAATATCTGGAATCCGTACCAGTGCATGGTCACTTTCAATCTGTCCCGTTCAGCATCCCTGTATGAGTCGGGCATTGGAAGAGGAATGGGATACCGCGACAGCAACCAGGATATACTGGGTTTCGTGCACATCATCCCTTCGAGAGCCCGTCAGCGTCTGCTCGACCTGGCAGCCACACAGCTTTCAGACGGCACCTGTTTTCATCAGTACCAGCCTCTCACCCAAAAGGGCAATAAGGATATTGGAGGCGGATTTAACGATGACCCGCTGTGGCTTGTCCTGTCCACAGCTGCCTATATCAAAGAGACAGGTGACAGAGGTATCCTGGATGAAAAGACCGGTTTCGCGGATTCTGCCGGTTCCGAAGCCACCCTCCTGGATCATCTTCTTCTGTCACTGAAGTACACACTGGATCACCGGGGACCCCATGGATTGCCGCTGATCGGCCATGCAGACTGGAACGACTGCCTCAACCTGAACTGCTTCTCCACCGAGCCCAACGAGCCCTTCCAGACGACCCAGAACCGGGCGGGCCGGACCGCGGAGTCGGTGTTCATCGCCGGGCTGTTCGTGCACTGCGCCCCCGAGTACGCCACCCTGGCGC
>CAYXFJ010000114.1:0-9420 GCA_964464265.1 uncultured bacterium | reverse complement strand
CAGGAGAAGATCATGGAGTCCAAAAGACTCGCGATCGTCGGACAGCTCGCTGCAGGTGTGGCCCACGAGCTGAACAATCCCCTGGGAGGCATACTGATCTACAGCCGTCTTCTTCTGGAGAAGCTGCAGGAGAACGATCCGAAGAAATCGAATCTGGAGAAGATTGTGACCCAGGCCACCCGGTGCAAGAAGATCGTCAAAGGACTGCTCGATTTTTCCCGCCAGACGGAGCCGACCATCGATCCGACGGATATCGGAGAGCTTATTGAGAAAACTCTGTCGCTGTTGGAGAACCAGGCCGCCTTCCAGAACATCGAGATCAGAAGAGAGCTGATGCAGCAGGCCCCGAAGGTCATGGTGGATGCCGCACAGATACAGCAGGTTTTCATCAACATCATTCTCAACGCTGCTGAGGCCATGGGGAAAAAGGAAAAAGGTACACTGACGATCGGGACAAGGCTCTCTGATGATAAAAAATGGATGGAGATACTGTTCACGGACAACGGGTACGGCATTCCCGGAGAGAATCTGGATAGATTGTTCGAGCCTTTCTTCACCACAAAAGAAGTGGGGAAGGGGACCGGACTGGGGCTGGCCATCAGTTACGGCATCATTCGAAGGCATCAGGGAAACATCGAAGTGAAGAGCAAAGCAGGCGAGGGGACCACATTTATCGTAAAGCTTCCGGTCATCAGGGAGAGTCTGTAGATGATCAAGACCCACATTCTGGTCATCGACGACGAAGAGATTATACGTGATTCCTGCGTTCAGGTGCTTTCCTCCGATGAGTGTGATGTTCAGACCGCTGAGGACGGACAGAAAGGCCTCGAGCTCATCCGCGAAAGGTTATACGACATCGTGGTACTCGATTTGAAAATGCCAGGAGTCAGCGGCATGGAAGTCCTGAAGGAGATCCGGACCCACTTTCCGGAAACACTCGTTGTGGTCATCACAGGATATGCATCCGTGGAATCGGCTGTGGAAGCCATGAGGGAAGGAGCGTATGATTTCATTCCCAAGCCTTTCACACCGGACGAAATCCGCTTCATCGTCAAACGGGCCGTTGAGAAGCGCCGACTCAGGCTGGAGAATCTTTATCTTCAGGAAATGGCTTCAAGTATGGAATCCTTCGCTCTTGTCGGACAGAGCGGGGTCATGCAGGAGATCGCTCAGCTCATTCACAAGGTCGGCCCTTCCGAAAGTACAGTTCTTATCACAGGTGAAAGTGGTACCGGTAAAGAGCTGGTCGCACGGGCCATTCATCAGGCAAGCCCGAGAAAGAACATGCCTTTTGTCACCGTGGACTGCAGTACACTCGTCGAGAACCTGTTCGAGAGCGAACTTTTCGGGCATGTGAAGGGTTCGTTCACAGGAGCCACAGCCACCAAACACGGCCGGCTCGAGCTGGCAAACGGCGGCACTGTTTTTTTTGATGAAATCGGGAATATCGGCACCACTGTCCAGGCGAAACTGCTCAGGGCGATACAGGAGAGAGAGATCACTAAGGTCGGCAGCAACCAGGCGATCCGAATCGACATACGCATCATAGCGGCCACCAACAAGGATCTCATGCATGCAGTGAAAAGCGGCCAGTTCCGCGAGGATCTCTTCTACAGGTTGAGTGTGGTTCCCGTTCATCTGCCACCCCTTCGCCAGAGAAGGGACGATATAAGACTGCTGGCCGAATACTTTCTCAAAAAGTACAATGCCAGGAAGAGAAAGTCCGTCAGGGGGATGGTTACAGAGGCCATGGATGCCCTGATGTGCTATGATTGGCCGGGCAATGTGCGCGAGCTTGAGAACGCCATTGAGAGGGCTGTTGTACTCACCGACCATGAATGGATTCAGCCCTCCGATCTTCTTTACCTGGGAAAGGCCCTGGAACCATCCCCTTCCGAGCACAAGACCCTGCAGGAAATGGAAAAAGAATATATTGAAAAGATGCTCGTCCTGTATCAGAATCACAAAGTACATACAGCAAAAGCTCTGGGCATTGACCGTAAAACCCTGAGGCGCAAGATGAGGGAATACGGTATCGGGTTTTCTTCCGATTGAACTGTAATACCGGCCACGAAATACCTGCGCAGCCGGATACTTTGCCACGTCGCTTCAGCAACTGTAACAGAACATGGTGTGGGGTATATTGCCCCACAATGGGGCGTTTTGCACCTTAATCGTATTCAACCCGCCTTATCCCTGCAGATTCGATTATTTCATAAGGTATTGAAAATGAGTTAGATAAGCCGGACTGAAGTCTTTCCGTATATGGTACTCTAGACTGGCACACTCTTTGATAAATCTTCTCTATTGCAGATGGAGAATCAAGATGAAGGACAAACACATACTGATCATTGATCCTGATCTCGGTTTCCGTGAATCGCTGATCTCCCTGTTCATGGGAGAGATGATCGTGGAAGCGAGAAGCAGTGTGACCACTGCAGCCGAACTGATGAAGAATGTGCGGTTGGACTGCATCATCATGGATGTGAATCTCCCGGACATGAAGGGACATCAGGCGGTCAAGATACTTAAATCCATTGATCCTGCTGTTCAGGTGATCATCACAGCGGCCGAAAATTCCAGAGAACAGGAGATGCTTGTCCGGCAGCAGGATATCGTCTATTATCATATCAAATCATTTGACAGGGAAGAACTGAAGCTGGCTGTTGAGAATGTGTTCCGAAAACTGGGAAAACTAGCAGCGGAATAGCTGTGTACGAACGAGCGAAAATATTGATCATCGATGATGACGAGATCATACTCGATTCCTGTTCGCAGGTTCTGATCGCAGAGGGATATGAGCTCACGATCGCCTCGGACGGTGAAAAGGGTATTCAGCGGATGAAGGAGATCCGTCCGGAGCTTGTGCTGGTGGATC
Source organism: uncultured bacterium (assembly GCA_964464265.1). GTDB lineage: Bacteria > Zhuqueibacterota > QNDG01 > QNDG01 > DSAB01 > CAYXFJ01. The sequence continues at coordinate 6,542 of CAYXFJ010000114.1, read as the reverse complement.
TGAAAATGCCGGGCAAGAGCGGGATGGAAGTTCTTGAAGAGGGCAGGGTTCTGGATCCGGATTGCGTGTTGATCGTGATCACAGGCTACGGCACTATCGAGTCCGCAGTTGAAGCCATGAAGCGTGGGGCGTACGATTTCCTTTTAAAACCTTTCACTCCCGATGAGCTGAGATTAACGGTTCGAAGGGGTCTTGAGAGGCGGAGGAGCATCGAGGAAACCAGAAGGCTCAGGCATGAAAAGGAGATGATGCGCAATAATTTCGTCTCCATGGTTTCTCATGAACTCCGCAGCCCCTTGGCTTCCGTACAGCAGAATCTCATGGTGATCACGGATGGTCTGGTAGGGGAGATTCCGGACAAGGTAAAAGAGATACTGGACAGGATGAAGATCCGCATACAGGGTCTCATCTCTCTTATCAGCGACTGGCTGGATCTTTCCTGCATTGAATCCGGCGAGATGATCAGGGAAAAGAAACAGGTCGATATCCGAAGGATCGTATCCGACGTCGTTGAAATGATGCTGCCTCTGGCTGAAGAGAGAAATATCAAAATGGAATACCGGGCTCCGCGTTCACTGGAAAGGGTCATGGGTAATGAAGAAACGCTGCGGATGGTGGCGACCAACTTGATCCAGAACGGGATCAGGTATAATCATGAAGGAGGTAAGCTGGATGTGTTCCTGACGGGTAAGAACGGAAAATTGGAAATCCATGTCAGGGATACCGGCATCGGCATTCCCCATGAAAAGCTGCCGCTGATCTTCGAACAGTTCTACAGGATCAAGGGAGAGCAGTTCGTAACAGGCAGCGGTCTGGGGCTCTCCATAGTCAAAAAGATCGTGGAAGCCCATGATGGGGATATTCAGGTGGAATCGGAAGTGGGGAAGGGAACCGAATTCGTGGTCAGTCTTCCCTTCATGAAAAAGTAGAAGGTCGCCCGGTTCAACAGGATACCCTTCCTAAAAGGAATACAGGAAACAGGATGCGTTCAAAAAAGAAAAAAACGGAAGACTTCGAAAGACCATCGGTGAAAATACTGGTTCTGAATTGTGGAAGTTCTTCGGTTAAATTTCGACTCTACAAGATGCCGGAGGAGGACCTCCTTGCAGAAGGGCTTGTGGAAAGACTGGCGGTTCCAGGAACGCGCATGATCTACCGCAAGGGTGATGTGGAGATCAAACGGGACCTTCAGGCGCGAAATCATGGAGAAGCCATTGATGTGGTGCTGAAAATCCTGTGTGATCCGCAGCAAGGCTGCATACACAGGATCGAGGAGATTGATGCCATCGGACACAGAGTGGTGCACGGAGGAGAGACGTTCACCTCCTCGGTCCTCATCAATGAAGCCGTACTGTCGCAGATACAGCAGTGCAGCCGCTTTGCCCCCCTGCACAATCCTCCCAATATAGAGGGGATACACGCTTCCCTGTGGTTGATCCCGTTCGCGAGGCAGATCGCCGTATTCGACACAGCGTTCCATCAGACCATGGAGCCCCAGGCGTTCATCTATGCGGTGCCGTATGCCTGGTATGAGCAGAAAGGCATACGCCGCTACGGTTTCCATGGGACATCCCACCGCTATGTGGCTTACAGGGCGGCTGAATATCTCGGCAAACCGGTCAGCTCTTTGAAGATCGTAACCTGTCATCTGGGGAATGGCTCCAGCGTCACTGCGGTTAAAGACGGAAAATCCGTGGATACCTCCATGGGATTCACGCCGCTGGAAGGTCTGATCATGGGAACCCGGTGCGGGGATCTGGATCCGGCGATACTGCTTTATATGATGGCGATGGACGGCCACTCTCCTGCTGAAATGGACAATCTGCTCAACAAGAAAAGCGGACTGCTGGGCATTACCGGAGGGGATTCGGATCTGCGCATCATCGAGTCGAAAGCAAAAGGCGGGAGCGAACGCCATCAGCTTGCGCTCCGCCTGATGTCGACCCGGGTCAAAAAGTATGTGGGCGCTTATGCGGCTGTCATGGGCGGACTGGATGCGCTCGTGTTCACTGCGGGTATAGGTGAAAATTCCGCAACTGTCAGGGCTATGATCTGTGAGAATATGGAATTTCTGGGAATAGAAATCGATATTGAAAAGAACACGGGAAACGCCTTCAGTATTCATCGCGGAATAACTCCCGTGCTGGTCATTCCTACCAATGAGGAGCTGGCCATCGCAGAGGAGGTCATGAAGGTGCTTAACTCGATCGGATAAACCATACCGGAGCTGGAAAAGAAATGAGCGCCAAAAAAATATTGATGATTGACGATGACGAGGATTTCGTTCTGGCCACACGCTTGGTGCTTGAAAGAGCCGGGTATCACCTCACCAGTACAGGTTCCATTCAGAACGGTCTGGATCTTTATGCGAAGGTGGAGCCCGATCTGATCCTTCTCGATGTCATGATAAACGATATCAGTGCAGGCTTCCGGTTCGCGAAAGAGCTCAGGGAGATGGAGGAGCGGCAGGGAGATAGCCCTGTTCCGGTACTGATGCTCACCGGTATAAAGGGCCTCACGGGTATGGAGTTCCAGAAGCGCATGGGAACGGAACTTCTGCCTGTGGACGGTTGGATCGACAAGCCTGTGCAACCCGGTGTACTGCTTGAACGGATCGCCGTATTGATAAAACTCAGGAATTCGAGTGTCATGGAGGAATAAAGAATATCCTCCTTCTCTTTTCTGGTTCCGGTGCCGGTCCCGGTTCTTCCGAACCGGAGTCGGCACTACGATAAAAGCAGAAAGGGGGAAAACCACGGTTTCCGTGGAGCCGGAGAGCGCGGCGGAACCGGAATACGGCCGGTGAGAAACGGACCTATCCAGAATAAAGATGCACAAGGAGGCTATTGTGAAAAAGAAAACCGTCCTTTTAGTAGATGACGACAGGGACTTTATCAACGCGATCAAGACCACTTTCGAAAGCCAGAACTTCGAAGTGCAGGTTGCAGACGACGGCGAAGCGGCGCTGGTTTCGGTGAAATCCCAAAAGCCGGATCTGGTCATCCTCGACGTGATGATGCCGAAGAGAGATGGATACTCTGTATGCCATGAGATGAAATCCCACGACGCTACAGCCCGTATCCCCGTAATCATGCTAACCGCCCTGGGGAAAAAGGGTGAAGGAAAGACAGCGGCCGAGGTTCTGGCAAAAGGACACAAAGCTGATGCTTTCTTTGAAAAACCGGTTCCTCCCAAAATATTGCTAGAGAAAGCGGTGGAGCTGATCGAGCTTTCAGGCAAGTCCGATGAGGACAAAGTCGTCATCGTGCTCATCGATGATGATCCGGATTTCGTTGCGGCAGTGAAGACGCTTCTCGAGAAGAACGATTACAGTATAAGGGTCGCCTACAGTGGAGAGGAAGGGATCCTGATCATTCAACGAGAGAATCCTGACCTGGTCCTTCTGGATGTGATGCTCCCGGAAAAGGACGGGCTGGCGTTGTGCAAGGAACTGAAGGAAAATGAAAAAACCAGATCCATTCCCGTGATCCTTTTGACCTCCGTGGCCGAGAAACTGAAGGAGCCGGATTATGCAAAAGCCCTGGCCGTAACACATCACGCCGATGATTATCTTCAGAAACCCGTGGACTCAAAGGAGCTACTGAAGCGGGTGCGCAAGTTCGTGGGTCCCAAACACCGGCTGATATAAAAACGTTTCGAGTAAATCCTTCACAGTTTTGGATCGCCCTATATTCGGTATCCCATTTGCAATATGCCGGGCATCCCTCAGGACGCCCGGCATGTCCCTTCATTCTTTCGGCCTTCAAACAAATCCCGCTTGACATTGAGCCAACAATTTCATAGATATTAGAACACCGTGCTACAAAGGGCTTTGTCCCGATGCCGGGGATCCGCTGCGGGCTTGCCTGGAAGCGAAAGCAGACAGCGTACCGTGTGGGAGACCTGCAAAATATCTCAAAGAAAGAAGAAAGGGAGATCTATGACCGTATTACCACCTTCGGGTTCCATTCTGACTGTCAGTGTTATGGAAACAGTAGCAAAGACGTTTCGGAAGCTGGGGAAAAAACTGGTGTGGACCAATGGCTGTTTTGATATTCTGCATGCCGGGCATGTGCTTCTGCTGGAACAGGCAAAAGATTTCGGTGATGTTCTGGTGGTGGGGATGAATTCAGACACATCAGTGCGCAAGCTCAAGGGCAAGGACCGTCCTTTCAACAACCAGAACATACGCGCGAAAGTGCTTTCCGCACTTCGGGCTGTGGACTATGTGGTCATATTCAAGGGACTCACGCCTATTCCGGTCCTTGCCAGACTGAAGCCGGATATCTATGTGAAGGGGGGCGATTACACGGTGGATACAGTAAACCAGGACGAGAGGCGTCTTGTGGAGAGTTACGGAGGGATCGTAAAAACGGTCGGGCTTTCCCGGGGGTTGTCCACCACTGCTCTGGCCAAAAGGATAGGGCTTTGATACGGGCGGGGGAACCGGAATGAGACAGATAGGGGTCCTTCTATTCACAGGATTTCTGGGGATCACTGCATGCGCGGATCTTTACCGTGAGAACAGGGCCCCTTATGGACTGCTCTGTGAACTGATGGCCTTTCCGGAGCGGACCGGAATTACGGATCCAAATCCCGAGTTCTCCTGGGGGGTCCCTCTTTTCCTTAACGGGGACGTACAGACAGCCTGCCGCATACTTGTGGCTTCGGACGCTTCTATTCTTGACAGGGATGAGGGAGACCTGTGGGATTCGGGGAGAATGGATACCCCTCTTTCCGTGAATGTGCCTTACGGGGGAAAACCGCTTCCACGGGGATCTGACTGTTACTGGAAGGTCATGACCTGGAACAGGGAGGGTGAACCATCACCCTATTCCAGGGCACAGCAGTTCCGTTTCACGGGAACGGAATCCCCGGACACTCCGAGATACCCTCTTGAATCTCATCCGGCTTATCCTGTAGAAAAAATACGCACCGGGAAAGATCATTATTTCCTGGATTTCGGGAAGGCCGCTTTCGGAACCCTGGAACTCTCTTTCAGGCCCGTCCGGAAATCCCATACCCTGATATTACGCCTGGGCGAGAAAAAAAAGGAAGACTGGCGTGTGGATGAAAATCCCGGAGCGAGCATCCGTTTCCTGGAAATCCCGGTCACTCTCGAGCCCGGGACCCGTTCCTTTAAGGTTCCCATACCGATAAATGAAAGACATACACGGCCAGCCGCCATCCGCATGCCTGTTGAGACCGGCGAGGTATTGCCCTTCCGTTATTGCGAGATCACCGGCTGGACAGAGGATCTCGGACCTTTGGATGTCAGGCGTATGGATGTTCATTATCCTTTCGACGAAAAAGCTTCCTTTTTCCAGTGTTCTGATCCTGTCCTGAACGATGTCTGGGACCTGTGCAAATACTCGATCAAGGCCACCAGCTTCTGCGGGGTTTATGTGGACGGCGACAGGGAGCGCATTCCTTATGAGGCAGATGCGTATATCAACCAGCTCGGCCATTACTGTGTGGACAGGGAGTTCACTCTGGCAAGGTACACGCACGAGTACCTGGTCACGCATCCCACATGGCCGACCGAATGGATCCTCCAGTCAGTATTTCTGGCCTGGGCGGATCTGCTCCATACAGGCAATACGGAGTCAGCGGCCTGCTTTTATGAAGATCTTAAAGCCAAAACTCTTTCCGGTCTTGCCAGGGAAGACGGATTGATCTCCACAACAGGCGGTGTGAGTGATGATGTGTACCGTTCCATCCATTTTCAGGGAGAGCTGCGGGACATTGTGGACTGGCCTCCCGGTTCCTATACGGAAGGAGGACAGGGCGAGCGGGACGGTTACGTGATGGCGGATATCAACACGGTGGTCAACGCATTTCACTACCGCTCTCTTGTGCTCATGTCTCAAATCGCCGGGGAACTCGGAAATGCCAAAGATGAAAAATATTTCCGGGAGAGGAGCGAGCGCGTGAAAACCTCCATCAACGGAAAGCTTCTGGACCGGAAACGGGGGATCTATTTGGACGGGGAAGGTACTCTCCACGCCTCTCTTCATGCAAATCTTTTCCCGCTTGCCTTCGGCCTTGTTCCTGACGGATATAAAGAGAGTGTCGTGGACTGGATCAAATCCAGAGGTATGGCCTGCAGTGTGTACGGTGCCCAGTTCCTTCTCGAAGCTCTGTATCAGGAAGGCGAGGACGATTATGCTCTGATGCTGATGACGAACCGCACGGACAGAAGCTGGCCGCACATGATCGATGATATCGGAAGCACGATCACCCTCGAAGCCTGGGACGTTAAATACAAGAATAATCTGGACTGGAATCATGCATGGGGCGCTGCACCCGCAAATATCATCCCCCGCTTTCTCTTGGGCATAAAGCCTCTGGAGCCGGGATTTGCCAAGGTGGAGATCAGACCCCAGACCGCATCTCTTGAGTACGGAAAAATAGTGCTCCCCACACTGAGAGGTGAGGTGAGAGTGGCCTTCAGGAATAACGGCCGTGTTTACAGGATGGAGATCGCGATACCGGCCAATATGGAAGCGAGAGTGATGATGCCCCGTGGAACGAATACGGAT
>CAYXFJ010000113.1:0-9500 GCA_964464265.1 uncultured bacterium | reverse complement strand
AATCAGCCGCTCTACCGGTTGAGCTACGCCAGCAAATGGGGAATACTGACAAGAATTTTATTATAATAAAAAATTCGTTCTATGTCAATAAAAATTTGATACTTTTTAAACTTTTTTTGTTCTTGCCCAGCTTGTGCCTTCTTTACCGTCCTCCAGTAGAATTCCAATCTGTTCCAGCCCTTTTCTTATCTCGTCCGCGGCCGCCCATTCTTTTCTCTCTCGGTACCTGTTTCTCAGGTCAATCAGGATTTCAATCAGCGCTTCTTCATCCCCTCCCCTGCTTTTTGAGCCAGCTGTATCAAGCCGGAGCCCCAGAATATCGGCCGCCAGTTCATGAAAAAGTGCGCTTAAAATGCCCAGATCCCCGGCACTCAGGTTCCGCAGTGATCTATGGTTAACCTCTTTCGAGAGATCAAACAACACCGACAGGGCTCCCGACGTATTGAAATCATCCTGCATATTCTCGAAAAACCTGTCACGGTAGACCTTCCACTCCCCTTTTATTTCAGGCCGTTCCTGAATTCGTTCCCCATTCAAAGCATTGACCACTTCCGTTACAGTCCTTGTCAGGCGCTCCAGACCTTTCCCCGCAGCATCAAGCCCCTCCTCTGAAAAAACCTGAGGTGACCGGTAATGTCCCTGCAGTATGAAAAAGCGAACCGTCATGGGATCATACCGGCTGAAAAGATCTTTTAAGGTCACGAAGTTGCCGAGTGATTTGCTCATCTTCTGCTTTTCCGTGGTCACCATGTTATTGTGAAGCCAGTAACGTACAAAGGGTTTCCCCGTGGCCGACTCACTCTGTGCGATCTCGCACTCATGATGAGGGAATTGATTATCAATGCCCCCGCCATGTATATCGATCGTATCTCCTATATATTTCATGGCCATGACCGAACACTCGATATGCCAGCCTGGAAAGCCCTTTCCCCAGGGGGAGGGCCACTGCATCAGATGCTGTTCTTCCGCCCGCTTCCATAACGCAAAATCCGCAGGATGCCTCTTTCCTCTGGCTGTCTCTATCCTCACTCCTTCCATCATGTCCTCGACACGGCGTCCTGACAGCTTTCCGTATTCCCCGAATTTGGCGATTTCAAAATACACGTTCCCGTCCACTTCATAAGCATATCCTTTTTCGATCAATTTTTCAGTCATCTGAATCATCTCAGGTATGTGACCGGAAGCCCGGCAGGAGATATCCGGACGCAGGCAGTTGAGCTTTTCCATATCCTGAAAATAGGCAGTTTCATATTTCTGCGCCACCTCTGCAGGCTCCATCTGTTCGATCTTCGCTTTCTTTAAAATCCGGTCTTCCCCGTTCTCGTCCCCCAGAAGATGCCCGACATCCGTGATATTCTGAACGTACCGCACCCTGTAGCCCAGGGCACGCAGAAACCGGACGATCACATCAAATGAAATGTAACTCTTTGCATGGCCCAAGTGGGTATCATCGTACACGGTAGGACCGCAAACGTATATCCCCACAAATGGAGGATGCAGCGGCTTAAAAGATTCTTTTTTCCTGGTCAGCGTATTGTATAGCTTCAGCATGGGTTCCCCTTCAAATTCTTTATGAAATGTGCTTGATTCAACACTGTGCATTGCTTATTTTTAAACCGTGAACCGCAAACAACATAAGATTCTCGCATTCGCTGTCTTCATTATTGGCTTTAACGCAATCATGCTGCAGGTCGTCCTGATGCGGGAACTGATCGTGATTTTTTTCGGCAACGAATTGTCCGTCGGATCAATTCTCGGGATCTGGCTTCTCTGGACAGCTGCAGGCTCCGCGATTCTGTCACGTCTGACCGCCCGGTTCCGCCCACTAACTCTGTTCCCGGCTGTTCAGATCACACTCGCACTGACCTCACCCTTCCTGCTTCTGTTGACCCGCAACAGTAAAAACCTGCTGGGGTTGACCACCGGAGAAATGACTGGTTTCGTCCCGATGCTGATCATATCTCTTCTTGTCCTCGCTATTCCCTGTCTGCTTTCCGGGCTTCTGTACAGTCTTTCCTGCCGTATCCTTTATTCTGCCGGCGGAGATGCCGGTAAGGCCGTCAGCCGCGTTTATTTCCTCGAAGCCGCCGGATCCTGCGCCGGTGGTATAGTGTCCAGTTTTTTACTGTTCGAGATCTTCTCTTCTGCTCAGATCCTTATGGGTCTTTCTGCTGTTCAGATGATCTGCGCAATCTCTGTCATCCTGTTCGCGGGAAAATCCGTAAAACCTCTTTCCCTGGGGATCTTCTTTCTTTCTTCGGCCGCCTGTGTCCTTGCCGTTCCACTCTTTTCAAACAGTCTGGAGAGCACTTCCAGCCTTCTTCTCTGGAAGGGGCATCAATTACTGTCAAGCAGGAACACGAGATACGGCAATATCGCCGTTACGAAAATGGGTGAACAGATCAGCTTCTTTCAGAACGGTCTCCACGTTTTTTCCTCTCCTGACCCCATGACGGCAGAGGAGGCTGTTCATTATACTTTACTGGCACATCCTGATCCGAAGTCCGTGCTGCTCGTCGGCGGAGGACCCGGAGAAACGCTTGAGGAAATAGACCGCCATCCTTCCGTAACGGACATACACTATGTCGAACTTGATCCGGTCATGGTTATTCTGGCGATACGCTTCCTTCCTGATATGTTCCCTGTAAGTGAGAATGTGCACATCCATTATATGGATGCGAGGCGGTTCATCAAAACTTCACAGTCTCTTTTCGATGTGATCATTCTCAACCTCCCGAATCCCTTCACCGCACAGTTGAACCGCTTTTACACCCTCGAATTCTTCGGGGAAGCAAAGAAAAAATTATCTCCCGGCGGTATAATCTCTGTTCGCCTCGACGCTTCGGAAAATATGATCGGTACAGAGACGGCCGAGTTTCTGAGCAGCATATACAGCACTTTCAGCAGGGTATTCCCGGATCCGGCCATCATCCCCGGTGAAACGGTCCGCCTGATCGGCTCCGTAACAGACGGCGTCCAATCCGATCCGGACACGCTGATCGTGCGCCTGCACCGCAGAAATCTGGGAACCCGGTTCGTCAGGGAGTACTTCCTGCCATTTCAAATGTCAAAAGAACGTATCGCATATATCGAGAACATGCTCCGGCCTGTACCGGAAAACCGGATTAACAGGGATTTCAAACCCATCGGGTACTATTTCGATACCATCCTCTGGGCAACCACATTCTCCTCTTCTTTCAAGAACCTGTTTCTGCTCTTTTCCAGGCTAAAGACGCAGACTCTGGCATTATGCATTGTTCTCTTCACTGCACTGGTCTATCTGACCGTGAGGATCGTTTTCACCCGGAAAGGAGTTGAGGCCGGTATTTATTATTCCATTCTCAGCATCGGATTTACAGAGATTTCCCTGGAGGTCATTTTAATTCTCGGCTTTCAAATCCTTTTTGGATATGTGTATCATCAGCTTGCCCTGCTGATAGCGAGCTATATGGCAGGATTGACCATCGGAAGCTGGATGACCGGCCGTTCCGCGTCAAAGACGTCTGACCGCGGACGGTTCATTCTGTTTCAGGCATTGATGGCCCTGTATCCTCTTGTTCTGTACGCTGCATTTCATTTATTCGGCAGCGCTGCACCGGCAGCCGGCGTGCTCTTGATCAAAGTATTATTCCCTCTTTTAACCTTAGGTGCAGGTTTTATCGGCGGTTATCAGTTCCCGCTGGCCAACAGGCTGCTTCTGGATAAAGGGAAACCGTTTTCACGCATCGCGGGATCTTTATACGGCATCGATCTTGCCGGATCATCTATCGGTGCATTGTTCACCGGTGCGTTCCTTGTATCCATTTTTGGTATTTTTTCAACGCTTCTCTTGCTGGCAATTCTCAATATCTGCTCCCTGGGTCTTCTTCTCTCTCTTCCGGGTGATCCGTCTGTCCGGCTTTATTCATCTGATCCATTGTAATGGATGAAAATGCGGATGAGACTTGCCCGGGTATTCAAGGTCCATCCAATAGTACTGATCTCTATGAGCGTTTTTGATGCATCCCGATGCCGCGTTTTGCTTTTACCTGCTCATGGCAGGACATGACAGAAATAATGACCGGCTGAGAATAAAAAGCCGAAAGAATACTTCCGGCCTTATATCATGCGATCTTGCAAATCTCTGCAGTTTGTCCGCGAATTTTTTTTAAGGAAAATATGACTTTTTTCCGGGGTGAGCCGCTCACCACGGAATCCGGATACTGAAGAATTCAGGGGAATGGCCTGAAATCCGTAAGATCAGGCTTCCTTTGCCTCTTCAGCCACAGGAACTTCAGCCGGTCTCTCCCCCCTCACTCCAAAAGAATGGGCGGGACATTTATTGACTGCATTCTCAAGATCCTTCCACGGATCAGTCACTTTGTTGTAATGGATGACAGGTATTTTGCCGTCCATGGTGATAATCTCGTTTGCAGTGGTCTTGGGATTAGCGCACAATCCGCATCCGATGCACCCCACTTTGCATACGGATTTTACAGCCTTACCGAAATCCGGTGATTTGCACCCGACGAATACCTTCTGGTCCCTTGACACCAGCTCCATGATATTCCTCGGACATACCCTGACACATTCCCCGCATCCCGTGCAGCGATCCTCATGCACATAGGGCAGTCCATTTTCCAGCATGACCATGGCATTAAAAGGACACGCGTTCACGCAGGTGCCGAATCCCAGACATCCGTAAATACACCCTTTTGCGCCGTTGCCGATCAATACCGCTGCCTTGCAGTCCTCGATCCCCCAGTATATCGCCCTGTTCACGCTCATCTCCCTGTCACCTTTGCATCGGACCACAGCGACCTTCTCCACAACTTCCCCGGCTTCCTTACCCATGATCTCCGCAATCCGTTTTGCCGTTTCCCCGCCTCCCACGACACAACCGCTGACATTGTATTTTCCTTTCACAGCACCTTCAGCGAAACCGGCGCAACCCGGAGCGCCGCAGGCTCCGCAATTGGCTCCTGGCAATAGTTTCTCAATCTGGAGAACTCTCGGATCTTTCTTTACGAAGAAAAAACGCGCAGCGATCGCGAGCCCCAGACCAAAAATCAGGCCAAGCCCTCCCATGACGATCAGAGCTGACATAATGGAGGAATCCATAATCTTCCACGCTCCCTGTTAGAAGTTCCTGTGCTCAAGTGTATCCTCCTGGAGAGCTGCGGCTAACGCATTTCCCCGGCATTTGCTCCCGCTTTGTTGCCAAGCCGAATGCACATGAAAAAACCCATCGTACACCGGGCGATGGGTTTTCATCCTCTGTTGAGGTTGTAAAACAGTTACGATTCTTTGGTAAGGCGCTCTATTTTCCAGTCTACCCATTTCGTATAGCGGCGGTCCTTGCCCGCTTCCCGGTAACTCGTGATGGCTGATGTTTTATCTCCCAGGCCTTCATGAGCCTTCCCTTCCTCAATGTATCCCGGCGCGAACCGCTTTTTATAGATCAGGCATTTCTGTGCGGCATCCAGTGCTGCCTGGAAATTGCCAAGCTCGTTATACGCCTGTGATAGCCGGAACCAGGAGTCTCCATCCTTCACGTCCAGAGCGACCGCTTTTTGCAGAACCTCAACTGCCAGATTAAATTTGCCAAGATCAATGTAAGCGGTACCCATCGAAGTATAAGCTGCCACATACTGCGAATCGAGTTCTGCGGCTTGCTTGAAGGCAGCCACTGCACTGTTGAAATCCTTTTTCATATTGTAAGCAAATCCGATCTGATAATAGGCCTGTGCCATCGTGGAATCATATGCCAGTGCCCTCTTGTACACAGCGATGGCCTGATCCTGATCTTCCAGATCGAGATACAATCGTCCAAGATTAAAATAAGCCTTGCTGTAGGAAGGATCCAGCTCCAGGGATCTTTCGTATGCGGCCTTGGCTTCATCAATCCTGTTGAGTTTCTTCAGGGCTATCCCCTTGCCGAAATAGGCTTTGGCATTGTCCGGTGATAAGGCCAGTGTCTGATCGAAAGCTTCGACTGCAGCTTCCATCTGCCCCATTTTCAGAGCCTGGTTACCTTTATTGAACGCTGATTTGGCCTGCGATTCCTTGTTCCCGTGTTCAAGGTATTCGGCTTCAAGCACATTCATGTCCGAACCGAGTTTGTTATATTCAGCAAGGGCTTCATTATAGGCATTCTGGTCCTTGTTCTGGTTTGCCTGATTCATCACCTCGACAAGTTCTTTGCGTTTGTCCTGTATCTCCTTGATTTTTACCTGGATGGCTTCCTTGGACTGTTGTCCGTATGCGAGGCCGGAAAAACACAGCCCCACGATGAGCCAGACCACATTTCTATTCAACTGCATGCTTCATTCCTCCAATTTAAAGTGGACAAAGTGGCATTTCGTGCCGAAGGGGGGATTCGAACCCCCACACCCTTTCGAGTACTGCCCCCTCAAGACAGCGTGTCTACCAAATTCCACCACTTCGGCTCATGATAAAACTACTTTCCAGGATTTTCGACCGGCTGCTGCGGTGTCTCCTGTACTCCTTCACCCGGCACGGAAGGCAGCATGGTTGCAGGTGTCGAACCTTCCTGCTCCGCCGCCTGTTCGATCAGGCTTCTGGGTCTGCTTGAACTCCTCACGGATATCAGTCCGATAGTGAGTGATGTCAATGCGAATGCCACGCCAAGCCACATGGTTACCTTGGACAGGAATGTAGCAGCTCCTTTTCCGCCGAAAACACTTCCCATTTGAGTGCCGCCCAGCGTGCCCGCAAGTCCTCCTCCTTTACTCGACTGGAGGAGTATGCTCATAATCAGGAAAACACAGATAATCACATGAATGATCATTAAAAATGAAACCATATAAATTCTCCCGCATCCCTTAAAGGGATTTTACAATAGATTCGAACTGATCCGCCTTGAGACTGGCGCCTCCTACCAGGGCTCCATCTATGTCCGGCTGTGAAAGGAGCTCTCTTGCATTTTCCGGTTTGACGCTGCCGCCGTATTGTATGCGCACCTTTCGAGCGGCAGAAGGCTCAAACCGCTTCGACAACCAGTCTCTGATTAAACGATGAACACTCTGCGCTTGTTCCGGCGTGGCGGTCTTCCCTGTACCGATCGCCCAAACAGGTTCATAGGCAAGGGTCACATCCGCCATCTGAGCGGAGGTTAATTCTTTCAGGCACCCTTCTATCTGTTTTTCGACGACCTTCTCGGTTTCATCTCTCTCCCTCTCTTCAAGGGTTTCCCCGATACATACAATCGGCGAAAGTCCGGATTTCAGGGCAAGCTGAAGCTTTTTATTGATCAGGTCGTCCGTCTCTTTTATATATTGTCTGCGCTCCGAATGTCCGAGTATCACATATTTACAGCCGCAGTCCACAAGCATGACGGGTGAAACCTCACCTGTGAAAGCACCCTGTGTCTCCCAGCCCATGTTCTGTGCACCCAGGCCGATATTGGATCCTTTTAAAAGCCCGCTCGCAAGCTTCAGATAGGGAAATGGAGGACACACGCCTATTTCTGCATCTTTGACACCGGCCAGCCGGGTTTTCAGGGAGAGAAGAAGCTCTTCCGTCTGGGCTCCGGTCATATACATCTTCCAGTTACCCGCTATGAAAGGAACTCTCATCTGGTACTCTCATTTATCCGTTAATATTTCAACACCGGGCAGGGCTTTTCCCTCGAGGAACTCAAGAGAAGCACCCCCGCCTGTAGAAACATGAGACATCCTGGCAGCCACCCCGGCTTTTTTCACGGCGGATGCTGTATCCCCTCCGCCTATGATCGTCATGGCGCCTTTTCCTGTCAGCTCAGCCAGAAGGTTTGCGAAAGCCCGTGTGCCTTTGGCTGTTTCTTCGATCTCAAATACACCAAGCGGACCATTCCATACGATAGTTTTGGCTTTTTCGCACTGTTTGGAGAAGAGCTCGACCGATTTGGGGCCTACATCCAGAGCCTGCCAGTCAGCAGGAATCGCATCAATGGATACGGTCTTGGTATTGCCAATGGCACGTGTTTCAAAATTGAACCGGTCCGAAATCACGCAATCCACAGGCAATACGATCTTGTCCTTCTGTTTTTTCAAGAGCTCTTTCACGAAATCCAGACTGCTCTCATCCAGGAGGGATTTCCCTATCTCTTTTCCCTGTGCTTTGATGAAGGTATAAGCCATGCCGCCGCCGATGATCAGCTTATCCACCAGTTTCACCAGGTTCTCGATGACCGGTATTTTATCTGCCACTTTGGCTCCGCCGAGAACAGCCACAAGGGGACGTTTGGGATTGATGACAGCAGCACCCAGGAAAGCGAGTTCTTTTTCCATAAGGAAACCGGATACCCGTTTCTTGTAAAATTCGGCTACACCCACTGTGGAGCTATGAGCCCGGTGTGCGGATCCAAAGGCATCGTTCGCATAGAGTTCGCCGAGACGGGACAGCTTCTTCGAGAATTCCGGATCATTCTTTGTCTCTTCCTTATGGAACCGGACGTTCTCGAGCATCAGGACATCCCCGTCCTTCATGGTTTGCGCCATTTTTTCCGCCTTTTCGCCCACGCAGTCCGGTGCAAACCCAACCTCTTTTCCCAGAAGCTCGCCAAGCCGTTTCGCTGCCGGTTTCAGGCTCATGGTCGGATCCGGCCCGTCTTTTGGGCGGCCGAGATGAGACATCAGTATCACCCGGGCACCCTGATCTACTGCATACTGAATGGAGGGAAGCGAAGCCTTGATGCGCTTGTCGTCCGTGATGTTCTGTTTCTCATCCATCGGCACATTGAAATCCACACGCATTAACAACCTTTTACCCCTAAGATCCACATCTTTCAAGGTCATCTTATTCATAGGTCGATGATCCCCTTCTGTTTTCAAATGAAATTCTGAGTTACTTCAACAATGCCATTTTCACCAGCAGTTCCACCATTCTGGCAGAATATGCCCATTCGTTATCGTACCAGGCGAACACTTTCACCATATTGCCCCCGGTAACCATGGTCAATTCCGCATCGAAGATACTGGAAGCGGGATTGCCGACGATATCTACTGAAACGATTGGATCCGTGCAGTACTCCAGGATACCTTTCATGGGGCCATCAGCGTACTTTTTCATGGCTGCATTGACCGTCTCTACTGTCGCTTCTTTTTCGGTCTCCACTACCAGGTCCACGAGAGAGCCGTCGGGGGTAGGCACGCGTACAGCCACGCCGGTCAGCTTGCCGTTGAGTGCAGGAATTACCTTGCCTATTGCTTTCGCTGCCCCTGTTGTAGTCGGAATCATGGACATGGAAGCTGCTCTTGCGCGCCTGAGATCCTTGTGGGGCAGGTCCAGAATGCGCTGGTCATTGGTAAAAGCATGGATCGTTGTCATCATACCCCTCTTTATGCCGAAGGTCTCATGAAGCACTTTTGCAACAGGCGCCAGACAGTTGGTGGTACAGGAAGCGTTGGATACGATTTTATGTGACGGCTTTAAATCATTATCGTTCACTCCCAGTATAATAGTGGCATCGATTTCGTCTTTGGAAGGAACGGAAAGCAGTACCTTTTTGGCCCCTGCTT